>JABCPG020000095.1 GCA_013333195.2 Bacteroidia bacterium | reverse complement strand
GGAAAGGTACCGTCCAACGCGCGCGGGGCGCGGGCTGCAGGGGGCCGTAGGACCGGGGCGGGGGATTTCGATTTTAGTAATGAGGTGCAGTACGGCGGTACGGTGCGCGCGGCGCTGGAAGAGGTGTCGGTGCAGGAGAGCGTGAGGACGTTTTCCTCAGTGGAGAAGCTATTGTCTGCGGCGGGATATATGAGGGGCAACGTCTCTTTGGATGTGGATGCTACGACGAATTTAGCAACGGATTTCAGCCCGGAGTTGAAAAGTTTGCAGGCGAGCGGCACGCTTCGAACCTCTGTGCTTTCGCTTGAGGGGGTGCCGGCCTTTGAGAAGTTGGGGGCTATGCTTGGAAATGATTACATATCGAAGCCTGCCTTAAAGAAGGTGAAGATACCTTTTCGTATTGAGGATGGAAATGTGATATTTTCACCGTTCGAATTTTCTGTGAATGGGGTGAAGGGTACGATGGGCGGAAAGGTTGGGTTGGATCAGACGGTGGATTACGACATAGCCATGAGCGTTCCGCGCGGGGCGTTGGGCAAGGGGGCAGAGGTATTGGGCCAGCTGGAGTCGAATCTGCCGAAAGGCGTTTCATTGGGGGCGGAGATCCCTATAGGGGTACGCGTGAGCGGCCCTGCGAAAGCGCCCAAGGTGGAGTTGACGGTGGCCAAAGATTTTGCCAATCAGCTGCGCGGCTACGCGGAGCAGAAGGTGCAGGAAATAAAATCGCAGGTCGAGTCGAAAGTGCAGGAGGCGAAAGTTGAGGCGCAAAAGCAGATTGACGCCTCGCTGGCGCAGGCGGAAGCCGAGGCTGCGAAGATACGCGCGCAGGCGAAGGAGCAGACGGAAAGGTTGCTTGAAGAGGCGCAGGCTAAGGCAGATGCGCTTGTGGCTGAGGCTGCAACGAAAGGGGCGTTGGCTGGTTTTGCCGCGAAGAAAGCGGCGGACAAACTGATGGAAGAGGCGAGAAGTAGGGCTAATGGGATTCTGTCGGAGGCAGATAGGAAGGCAGAGGCTGTCGTGCGCGAGGCAAAGTCCAAATCGCAATTGTAGCGAGCGCGCGGTGTAGGTCGTTTGGAACGAAGTAAAGAAAAAGTGGTATATTTGCCCATGGGAGTGGGGGTAGTGTTAACATATTTAAAGTAAGCGAGACGATGAAGACGATAGTGGTACCGGTGGATTTTTCTGAAGAATCGTACGATGGGATACAGCTGGCCGTAGTGCTGTCAAAAAAATTTGAGGCTGAGATACAAATGGTGTACGTGCAGCCTGCGCAGCAGACGTTTGGGCACGTGACGCTCGAGTCAGAAAAACGGCAGGCCGAAGAATCGTTCATGGATATAGCGAATCGGCTACAGGCGGAGGATCCCTGGGTGAAGCTGAAATGGATAGTGAAGCGGGGTAAGGTTTATAAGGAAATTGTTGGCCAAGCCGATGCGTCGCCAGATTCGGTGATAGTGACCTCGACGCATGGCGCCTCTGGTTTCGAAGAGTTTTTTGTGGGTAGCAATGCGCTGAAGATCATTGCCAACACGCAGGTCCCGGTGTTTACCATACGCCATGGCGTAAAGCCAGCGGCGATAAAGAATTTGGTGTTTCCAATGGACGTATCGCTGGCAAGCCGCCAGAAGAGCGGGTATGTGGCGAAGCTTGCTGCGGCGTATAATGCCACAGTTCACCTGCTAGGCCTTTTAGAGTCTCCAAGTGACGATTTACGTCAAAAGCTTGCGGCGTATATGGAGCAGATGAATTCGTTCTTTAAAGAGCGCCATATACCGGTGGTTCAGTCCTCGCTTGAGGATGTCGATTTGGTTGATGCAACGATAGCATACGCGCAGAAGCTTGAGGGGGCGATGATTTCGGTGTCATCGATGAATAGGCGTTCGCTCCCGCTGCTGATGATAGGGGGGAATTCCCAGCGATTGCTGAGTAAGTCGAATGTCCCGGTGCTATGCTTGGCTTCGACTGCGGATCCGATACTGGGCGGTTTTAGAACGAATGGGTAGGTTGCGCATTTCTGCCTAATGCGTCGAGAGAATCTGTAGGAATGAGCATTTCCTAAATCTTTTGCCATCACAAAGGGGGAGGGGCGTATGTTTTTTACCGTGCTGATTGGGCTGTACACGCTGTTGCTGTTTTTGGTTTTTTTTCTAGTTACCCTGTTTGTGTGGTGCTTGACGGCGTGGTGGGATAGGCAACGTAGGGTGTACCATTATTCGTTGTGCTGCTGGTGCAGGGCGTACGTTTTTTTGATGCCGATGTGGCGGTTGCGCGTAGAGGGGCGTGAAAACTTGCCTGCGGGTGCCTGCGTATTGACGCCGAACCATCAGAGTTTCCTGGATATAGTGGTGCTGTTCTGTCTTTTTTACCCGTTTAAATGGGTGGCGCGTAACGAGCTCTTCCGCCTCCCGCTATTCGGATGGATATTGCGCTTGGGTGGTTACGTGAGTATTCAGCGGGGGAGCAGTGCCGACGCGGTGCGTATGCTTGAGGATTGCGGGAGGCTGCTCGAGGCCGGTGTGCCGGTGCTGCTATTTCCCGAAGGTACTCGCAGTAAGAGCGGGGTTGTGGGACGTTTTAAGGCGGGCGCGTTTTTGCTATCGGCGCGACACGGCGTTCCGATAGTCCCGATAGCTATGCGGGGCGCGCTGGAAACGGTGCATAATGGGCGTGTGCGCGCTAGGCGGGTTGTTCTTCGTGTTCGTGTGCTGCCGGCTGTCCCTGCCCCTACGACGGTTGATTTTGTGGAACCTACGCGGCAGGCGGTAGAGGATGTCGTTAGGGAAGCGGTGGAAGGGCTATGAGTATGATGAACAGTAAGGCGATTCGAATTCTTCTGCTTGCCGGCGCGCTGCTGCTCCAAAGTTCTATTTACGCTGCGTCTGCTGGTGCTACCGGCGGGGCTAAAGAGACGTTGGTTCCCTACGAGGGTACGTATATAGGCCGCTGGCGGCTGCTGGATTTTCGGAATGTTCTTTACGTAGAGCTTGGCGAGTACCTCTCAGAACGTGAGTTTGGAAAGCTCGATACGCTACTCGTGGAGGCAACGAGCGATAGCACGCTATCGATACGCTTGCAGGGTGGAGCAGTGGATCTGCGCGTGTCGTACTACAAGGCGCAGGTACGTGGAGAGACGAAGGCAGAGTCGGTGTATTTTTTAGTTATTCCAGGCTCCGAGGGATCTACCTTCCGGTATCGAAGCGCGGATGGACGTTTGCTCTTGACGCTGCGCGTTGTTGGGGGTGCGGGGGGAGCTAGCTATGTCGATGCCAAAGGGTATGCCGAGGCGGATGGGTGGTTGAGTATGCCGGCGGGGGATTTGAGCGTTAAGTGCGAGGTGGAGAGTGAGGGAACGTTTGACGGCCATGCGATACGTATGCGGGGGATCCTGCGATTTGCTCTTCGTAGAGAGGTTGTACGATTCGACCGGCAAACGCGGCTGGATTCGCGGTGTCGCGGTTGTATATGATTTGAGGGTAAGCAAAAAGTGGGAATAGGGCGATGAAATGCATCACGGTAGATGACGATGCGGTTACGAGGACGCTGCTGGGTAAGTATATAAGCCAGACAGATTCGCTGTTCGATGCCGGGCGATTTGAGGATTCCATCGCGGCTATAAATTTTTTGGAGACGCACAGCGACATATCGCTGATTTTTTTGGACATAGAGATGCCCGGGATGGATGGGTTTGAGTTCATCGAATCGTTGGACTATGAGCCGTTGGTGGTGGTGATAACCTCGAGTGATAGGTACGCGCTTCATGCTTTCGAAATGGGGGCTATGGATTACCTGCTAAAGCCGATAAGCTACGCGCGGTTCTATAAGGCCGTTTCGAAGGCAATGAAATGGTCTAGGCCATCAGATTGGGAAAAGGAGCTATTCCTGCGTAAGGATGATTCGTTGGTACGGGTGATGTACAGTTCGATTTTATGGATAGAGTCGATGGAGAATTACGTGCGGGTTGTGACTGATACCGACCGTTTTGTGCTGCATTTCACCATGAAGACCGTGGTAAATCAAATGCCGGCATCGCAATTTCGGCGGATCCACCGTTCGTATATAGTAAACATGTCGCGCGTTGAATCTATAGAGGAGCAGGGTGTGCGCGTGCGCTATAATGGGGGATTTGAGCTTCTCCCGATTGGTAGTTCCTACCGTGAAGGGCTTATAGGCTCCTTGCGGTTTATATCATCGAAATAGTTTTCTGTTGGAGTGGGGAAGGTGAAAGGAGTGAGAGCGCTACTGCTCTTGTCGTGCTTACAGCTGTTGTCCTGCGTGTCGGCGTGCGGGCGTGCGGAGATTCAATCGGTTGGGCTTGCTAGGTCTGCGTGGTATGAAGATTCGCTCGCGGGCGTGTGGGCTGACTCGGTGCTGAGGACTTTAACCCTGCGCGAACGGATCGCGCAATCGTTCATTCTTTCGGCTTACTCCAATAAGAATATTGCCTACGAAGAAAGGTTGAGAGAGGAGGTGCAGCGCTACGGCGTCGGGGGGGTGATATTTTTTCAAGGGACAGCCGCGCGGCAGGCGCGGTTGATTAATGGCTTGCAGGCTGTCTCTAAAGTTCCGCTCCTCGTGGCTATGGATGCGGAGTGTGGGCTCGGAATGCGTCTTGAAGATGCGATAGAGTATCCGCGGGCCATGGCGTACGGAGCGACCGGAGAACCACGCTACGCGTACCGTTTGGGCATGGATTTGGCCATGCAGATGCGTAGGCTCGGCGTGCATGTAAATTTTGCGCCTGTGGTAGACATTAACGTCGATGGCGATAACCCTGTGATAGGTGTGCGCTCCTATGGAGATGAGGTGGTGACGGTTGAGGCTTTTGCGCGGGCGTACGCGCTTGGGCTGGAGCAGCATGGCGTGATGGCCTGCCTAAAGCATTTCCCGGGCCATGGCAATACGCGGGTGGATTCCCATAAGGGGCTTCCGCGCCTTGCTGCTTCTCTAAAAGACTTAGAAAACGTTGAATTAAAGCCATTTAGAGCGCTTTCTAAGGAGGTTTCAATGATTATGTTGGCGCATATGGATGTGCCGGCGATTACGGGTAGCAGGACTGGGCTGCCCACCTCGCTCTCCCCGATGTCTGTCAATTTGCTGCGTGATAGTTTTAATTTTAAAGGGTTGATATGCACGGATGCCTTGAACATGCAGGGGGCCGTGGCGGGGAAGAAGGCTTGGCAGGTGAACTGTATGGCGTACGAGGCGGGGGTTGATCTCTTGCTGTGCGTGGAGAAGGCGGAAGAGACGCTCGATCGTATCGAACAGCTGGTGAAAAATGGCAGTATCGATACATCCTCTGTCAATGAAAGGGCTAAAAGAATATTGCGGGCGAAATATTCATTCGTCAGTGCGCATCCAGCTGAGGTTCAGCTAAACAATTTGTATGAAGATCTTCATAGACCGGAGTACAGCAGGCATACGCGTGAGCTTGCTGAGGGTGGGGTTGTGCTCCTGCGGGAGGGGGCCATTCCATTCGACAGCCTGGCGAATCGTCGGATGGGCTATGTCTCTTTGCTATCGAAAGATTCGATGCACGAAGGATTTAGGGAATACCTTGACATCCCTCGGTTGCGTTTATCCCCGCGGGGGGATGTCCATGACGCGGAACGAATTGCGCGCTTCGTAAAGGGAAAAACCGATCTGGTGGTCGCTGTAGAGGCCTTAGGCACATCGCCGAAGAATGGATTCGGTTTGGCTTCGCAGATTTCAAGGATACGTCAATGCGCGCGGGGGTGCCCTACTACGGTAGTCCTATTCGGAAGTCCGTACGCACTGCGCTGGCTTGATACGGTCAAGGGCGTGGAGGGTTTGGTCTTCTGTGGGAGTAGTCTCCAAGAATTTCAACGTGAGGCGGTACGCGTGTTGCTGGGTGTGCGGCGTGCGGAGGGAAGGCTGCCGGTGCGCGTTAATGCTGCGCTGCCTAGAGGTGCTGGCAATGATGGGCGTTCCTCCGGCCGATTAAGCTACGAGGCCCCATGTCGAGTGATGATTGATACCATTCAGCTGGCGAAAGCCGATTCGATAGCGCGGGGAGCAATCGATAGCCAAGCTATGCCCGGGATGCAAATCCTCGCCGCGTGCGATGGGGTGGTATTTTATAGTAAGCAGTTCGGGCGTTTCACCTACGATGAAACTTCCCCATCGGTGTCTGATAGCACGATGTACGATGTGGCCTCGTTGACCAAGGTACTTGTTACTATACCCCTGCTGATGAATGAGATGTCGAAGGGGACGATATCGCTTAATGACACTTTGGGGCGTTTTCTGGCTGATGATGCGAACGCGGTTCGCTCGGCGCGGGTGCGAGATGTTCTGCTCCATCAGGCAGGCTTTGTTCCGTACGTGCCCTTTTACCTTAATACAGTTGAACCGCTTTTCCCTAGTCGCCCGGTGGTGCAAAAGCGCATGTCCGCTGAGTATTGCGTGGATGTGGGCTCGTATGGATTCATGTCAAAGCACGTGGTGCCATCGAAGCGCTTTTACCGGGCGAAACGCGATGCGGAGTACTCTGAGGCCCTTTCTGATGGTTTATACGCATCCCCTTCTCTACGCGATTCCGTATTCCATTCGTTGTATTCGCTCGGATTGGGTGAAAAGCGTGAGTATAAGTACAGCGATTTGGGCTATATCACTTTGGGTAGAGTGGTGGAGCGCGTGGAGTCGCGACCGCTCGATGCCTTGGTGGATAGCATTCTTTTTCGTCCGTTGGGGATGGGGCGAACGATGTACACCCCCGCGAAGCGCGGGCTATCTGCGCAATGCGCACCCACGGAGAATGAGGTTACGCTGCGTAAGGGCGTGGTGCAGGGCTATGCGCATGATCTTACAGCGGCGATGCTGGGCGGCGTGGCGGGCCATGCGGGTTTGTTTTCCACTGCGCGGGATTTGGCGAAATACGCGCAGATGCTCCTCAATGGCGGGGAGTATGGAGGGTACAAATTCTTTACGCCCGCGATGGTTTCACTATTTACGTCTGTTCCTCAGGAAAGTGTGAATGGCGTTCGTACGTACGGCTTCGATACGCGTGCGGATAAGCGGTCGGGTGGGGCGCTGGTGGGAGATAGCCTCTCGGAGCAGAGCTACGGGCATTCCGGTTTTACTGGCACCATGCTTTGGATTGATCCCGCGAAGCGTTTCCTTTTCGTGTTACTTTCCAATAGGGTGTACCCGGACGCAAGCAATCAGCGAATAAATAGCCTTAAAGTACGATCGCGAATTATGGATGCGTTGTATAATGCAATCGTTGGGTATTAGGGGGATGCAGCAATGAAAGTTTTTGGTAATCCGGTAAAACGGTGCGCTGCGGTGCATGATTTGTCGTGTTTCGGCCACACGAGCTTGATGGCAGCAATCCCGATATTGAACATCATGGGGATTCAGGTGTCGCCGCTCCCAACGGCGTTGCTGTCGTCGCACACTCAGGTAGAGGGATATACATTCCTTGATCTGACGGAGGAGATGTACAGAATCGCGTGTCACTGGCAGGAATTAAATTTACGGTTTGACGCTATATACAGCGGTTTTTTAGGATCGCATCAGCAGGTGAGCATTGTAGAGGTGCTAATCCGCTGGCAACGGGAGTTTAACCCCTTGGTGGTGGTGGATCCCGTGCTAGGAGATAATGGATCGTTATACGCCACAGTCGATGGTGCGCTGGTGGAGGCAATGCGAATGCTGGTGCAGCAGGCTGATGTAATAACTCCGAATATCACGGAACTCTGCTACCTGTTAGACGTTTGCCCGCACGACTACAATGATGAAAGAGAGTTGCTGAATGATATTCGCATGGTATCGCGGGGCGGGCCTGAAATAGTAATCGTGACGAGCGTGCCGGATTACAGCCATTCCGGCTCAACGGCGGTGGTCGGTTACTATCGTGACGATGATAGGTTTTGGAAGGTCCCTTGTAACTACCTCCCGGGGGCGTTTCCAGGGACTGGGGATGCCTTTGCGAGCGTAGTGACAGGGGCTTTGCTGCAGGGAGATAGCTTACCTATAGCTATGGATAGGGCTGTGCATTTTGCCACTATGGGCGTTAGGGCGATATTTGGTTACCATGAGTCCAACGCCGCGGGGATCTATTTAGAGCGTGTGTTGCCTACGTTGCTAGGTACTGGGCAGATGGGTAGCTACGAGCTAATTCCGGAGGAACGGAATAGCCGAGATGCTTAAGCAGGGGCGAAAGTTCCTTTTCGCAACGGACGTTGATGGAACGTTGCTGGATGGTGCGTCGCGGATTCCGGATGTCAACCTTCGGATATTAAGGAAGCTTGGCGATTACGGGGTGGTGCGCGCGGTGGTGACGGGGCGTTCGTTGGAGATTGTTCGGAGAGCGTTGCTTCAAGATGCACCGATAGACTATGTGGTTTTTTCATCGGGTGCGGGCATTTGCAAATGGCCAGGGGGAGAGTTGCTGCATGAGAATCATATGTCTGTAATGGTTGCGAGCGAAGTTCTATCGATGCTCCGGTCGGTCGGGCTATCGTTTATGGCTCAGCTTCCAATACCGCGCAGCCATAGATTTTACTACGAGGAGGGGTGCGAATGGGCGCGCGGAGATTTTCATTCGCGGCTTGAGGCGTATAGGGAGTTGGCCGAACCGCTTGGCGATGGCATGGCGGAGTTGCAGGGTGGGCTGTCGCAGTTCTTAGTGACCATTCCCGGTGATGAAGAGCTGTATAGCCGTCTGCACGAGATGTTTCGCTCTAAAGTTGAAGTGATACGGGCAACCTCTCCCTTTGATGGTAGATCGATTTGGATGGAACTTTTTCCGTTGGGGGTTTCGAAAGGGAGCGCGCTGCAATGGTTGATTGGGGAGTTGGGTATTGAGGAAAATTCTGTAGGCGTGGTGGGCAACGATTACAACGACCTTAGCATGTTACGTAGATTTGCAGGGCGCGCATTTGTAGTGAAAGATTCGCCCCGTGAACTTCGTGAAGAATTCCGGGTGGTGAACACGTGCAGCGATGGGGGTATGGCTGAAGCCGCTGAGCTGTGGTGGGGCGAAATGGAGAAGAGGTTTGAAAGGTCAGGGCGGTAGATGGGTATCTGCTCGGCCACCTATTCCCAGTCGATGGGGGCATTAGGGCGTTCGGTCTGGAAAAGAAATCTTTGCTATTGAGCGTGAGGAGGTTGCATTGCCTGTGGCGGTGCGAAGCGAAAGATATTCACCGTCCCATTCCGCGAAGGTAAATGATGAAATCCAGTCCCCTAAGATGATGGCTGGGGTTTGATTGGGTAGACGATGGAGAACCGGGGTATGTAAGTGCCCGGCAATGTATAGATCGTGCGTATCGCCCGCATCGTTGAGTGAAAAGAATTTTACAAGGGGTTCTTTATCCCCTCGGAATACGTGCGCGATTGGTTTTACTTTACGGCTGTGGTGCGACCAGTTATGTCCGAAAGCGTGGGCTATATCTGGGTGGACAAGCCATGCGAATGCCTGTTGTACCGCGCGTGCATGGAAGACTGCTCGCATGAGGCGATAGGCAATGGGACGATGCCCCACCTCGTCGCCATGGCAGAGGTAGAGACGTCGCCCATGGCGAACCACGTCAATGGGACCATGCAGGATTTCTACACCGATTTCTTTAGGAAGATAGTTGAAAAGCCATGCGTCATGGTTCCCCGTGACTATGTGCACCGGGATGCCGCGGTCGGTAAATTCCGCGAGGGCAGCGAGGAAGCGGATATACCCCTTCGGGACTACGTGGCGGTATTCGAACCAGAAGTCGAATACATCGCCGAGAAGAAATAGCTCCTCCGCGCGGGGACGTATGCACTGCAACCAGTTGACTACCATTCGCTCCCGTTCTCTTGGAGGAATACTCGATTCGAGCCCTAGGTGAAGGTCGGAGGCAAAAAAAATCGATTTACGCAGGGACATCAAAATGCTGTATTGAGGGGTGAAGCTTGTCTAACGGCAGGGTGAGAACCTCATGTTTTTTTACCTTTCGGTGTAGTTGGCAACTCTGCTTTTAGGCCTAACAAATCCGTTAAAATCCGTTTTTATTCGGTGGGTAGTGTGGGCTTCTCCCATTTAATGGTCATGTCGCCGCGCGCAGAGTCTACCAATGTCTCGTTGCCTGAAACGTGCGTATGCGCATTGATTGCTGCGGAGAGCTGTTGCATCAGCTTTGAATCATGGTATACTGAATGTAAAAGTGAGTCGATACCCCTGTACAGCGATAAATTCCTTTCTAGCGGTAGGAGCGGATGGCCATTGGGGTCTACTGCTTGGAGGGCGACTAAAATCCCTTTTGATAGGGGGTGCGTATGTATATAGTTCAATGTGGCGCTCCTCATGGAGTCGGTGTACGCAATCCGCAGTATGGAATCGGCATCTGCGCATCGATCGCTAAATCGTTGCATCGATGTGAGGTAGTGGTGAAAATCGGAAGCAATGGGATTATTTTTGACGGATATGGAATCGGCGTGGAGACGGAACGAAATCGGTTGGCGTGGGGTTAAAAGGGTGAGCGTTGCGACTTTGCTATCAGGAAACGTGAGGATCGCGAATTGTTGCTCGGAAAGGTAAACCGCTGCCGCGATCGTTGTATCTGAAGTTGCTGACCACTTGATGGTCCGGGCAAGAGTCGATGCAGGTACATCTGGAAAGACGATGGACGGGCGTCCCTCTAGATGGGGAGGGAGGGTGATGGTAATGGTAGTATTGCTCGACCGTGAGCAGGCTGTCAGCAATGTAGTGACACACATCGCAGCGGCGCACATCCGAGCCAGGGCTGAAAAGGTCATGGGCTTCACTTCAAAGCACGTCAAGAATTTCCATGTCCCCCTCTCAGCATTACTGCGTGCGCAGCACCGCGCTAATTCGCCTTCGTGATGAACGGCTTTAGAATCTCTTGGAGCTGTTCCACCTTCTGTTCGAGAAGCTCACGGGTTTTCGCCTCGCCTACGAAGCGTAGCAAGGGCTCAGTATTCGACGGCCGTATATTGAACCACCAATCCGCAAACTCAACTCGGTACCCATCGTAATCCACTGATACTGTGGGTCTCTCCTGAGAGGTGAAAAAATCTCTCACCGCATCCATGGCGGCCTGCTTATCTGCAATAGAAAAGTTTAGCTCTCCGCTGTTCGCGTAGCGTACCACCTTCTTGACCGCCGCGCTAAGCGTTTGGTGATTCTTTTTTAGGTCTGCCACAACGTCCAGCAGGATAATGGCGGCCAGTAGGCCGGAGTCTGAGTAGAAGAAATCGCGGAAATAGTAGTGCCCCGCCAATTCCCCACCGAATAGACCATCAATCTCCCTTAATTTTGTGGCCATGTAGGCCCTTCCCACTCGCCACGTTTGCACCTCTCCGCCTAGAGGCTTAAGGAATTCGGCGACGGATTTCGACGTGCGTATGTCCACAAGCACTTTTTCCGTCTTTTTGCTTTCCCCCTTGAAGAAATGCAGCCCCATAATGCCGAGCATGATGTCCGGCGGGATGAACGTTCCCGTCTCGTCAATGAAAACGACACGATCCCCATCACCGTCGAAAATAATCCCCGCGTCGCATCCTTTGTCGACTACCATCTTCCGAAGCGCCGCCGTATTCGCCTCTATGAGGGGGTTCGCCTCGTGGTTCGGGAAATTCCCATCCAGGGTATCGTACAGGTAGTGGTACGTTTGTGGGAGCACATCGTGGACTAGTAGTGCCGTCATGCCGTTCGAGCAGTCCACCGCCACCTTGAGCGTATCGAGGTCGTGGGCAAAACCCTTCAGGAAGTTCACGTACTCCGCTTTGATGTCGAAAGGACGTATGCTACCCCGCTTTTCTGCCATCACCATGGGTTCTTCCCGCATCCGTCGCTCTATTTCTTGAAGCCCCGTGTCGTATCCCACGGGCACTGCGTTAAATCGCGAAATCTTTATGCCGTTGTACTGCTTGGGATTGTGCGACGCCGTGATCTGCACAGAAGCGTGATACCCGTACTTAGCCGTTGCGTAGTACACCATGGGCGTGGTTGCCAACCCGAGGTCTAGCACGTCCGCGCCCGCATCGGTTATGCCGGCTGTGACTTCTCGATAAATCTCAGGCGACGATTCCCGCGCGTCACGACCAACGATAACCGTATCGACCCCTAAGAATTTCACCAGATGATACCCAATGCAGTAGGTATCGTATGCATTGAAATCTACGCCGTAGACTCCCCTTATATCGTACGCATGGAATGCTTTCATTGTGGTGTCGTTTTTTCTATGTAACGTGGGTTTAAAGGTGCTGCCAGAAAGAAATGAAGGAATGTAGTATCTGTAGCCCGTCAGTGTTTGCCTGCGCCGCGTCTGACGCCCGCTCCGGGTGGGGCATCATGCCAATCACGCGGCGATTCTCGCTGCATATACCGGCAATATTATCGACCGAACCATTCGGATTTACCGATTCGCGCACGTTCCCATTCTCATCGCAGTAGCGGAATAGAATCTGGTTGTTATTGCGCATGTGGGTGAGCGTCTCACGACTCGCGTAGTACGACCCCTCGCCGTGGGCTATCGGGATGCGGAGCGCCTTGAGGCCGCGCAGCGATGCCGTGGGGAGATCGTTCTTTACCTCGGGGGACAGGTATATGTTTTTGCACACGAAACGCATGTTCCGGTTGGGGCGTAGCGCGCCCGGTAGAAGCCCAGCCTCGCATAGCATTTGAAAGCCATTGCATATGCCCAGCACAAATCCCTCCTCCTTCGTGGCAAAGGTGGTTACGCTTTCCATGATGGGGGAATACTTGGCCAAAGCCCCTGACCGCAGGTAGTCTCCGTACGAAAATCCGCCCGGGATTACCACCACGTCAACGCCTTGTAAATCGCGATCCTTATGCCATAGCAAGGTGGTTTCATACCCCATGATGTCGTGCAGCACGTAATGCGCGTCGCGGTCACAATTTGAACCTGGAAATACTACTACGCCGAATTTCATTGGCCTCTACTGTGTCTTTATATTTGCTGCAAAGGTAACAAATTTTGTTCGTACTCCCCACAGAAAGATTATCGTACGGGCGGGCCAATCTTCCGGCTGGGCCTCTTTAACGGCCATCACCTAGTCGCTGGCTACCCATTACGCCTCATGTCTGCCGCTCGTGCGGTTGTGGACGTTAGCTTCGGCCCACGCATTTCCAAAAAGACGAAACAATTTCGCTAAACATTCGTATACGTCCTAAAGTTGAGTGCATGTGCTGTAGTTTATTTAATAGTAGAAAGGCAAGAGGATGAGAAAATTGACATTGGTTCTATTGGTAACCGTCCTATCATGGGGAGCGCTAAGCGCGCAGACGGTATTGCGTGAGGCTACGCATGGTATATTGCCGGGAAACCCCAACCCAATGATTCTTACACGGGCTGATAACCCGGGCATCGCGGGGAAAGATGTCGTCTGGGACTTTAGCGCGTTGCCCCAAAATGGTCCTTTCAGGGGCGATGCCGTTGAGCCGTACGCCGATGGCGCTGTGAGTGCTATCCCCGGGGCTAACTCCCTGCTGCTGGAGGATGGCCTAGAAGCGTTCTTGCAGTCCAGCAGCAAGAGGGTCAAGGTGGTTGGTATGCGGGTCAGATCGGCCTCGATGCTGCGTACATTCTCGAAACCGTACGTAAAAATGCGTTACCCCTTCGCGTTCGGGGATAGGTACACGAGTTCCGGGAAGGCCACCGAGAGCTATGGTGGTGTCTACGCCTACGATCTTCAGATCAACGTTACGTTGGATGCCGACGGGCTTGGCACGCTGCTATTGCCCGGCACTACGTTACGCAACGTGCTGAGGGTTCTCACCGCCCAGGAAATCCAGTACGTTAGGGATGGGAAAACCGTGCTGACAACAAACATCGAAACGTACCGCTGGTATGTGAATTCCCATCGCTACCCTGTGCTCTCGCTCATATATGAGAGGGATAAGAATGGGAATCTAGTGTTTCTGAAGGGTGTGTACAATCCAATCGTCGAGGTCGCCGCGCCCGTGGCGCAAGAGCTGGCGGAGAACGCTGGTGAGAATCCTGAAACCCTCCTATCGGATGGGAAACTCGCAAGTCTAGAGGTGAGGCCTAATCCTTTCACAGCTGAGCTGAAGGTTGCTTACAGCGTTGGGGAGCGTGCCAATGTGATCGTTGCGCTTTACAACTTGCAAGGCTATCTCGTCAAAACGCTAGATCAGGGAGTTAAGGAGGTCGGTGCCTACGAAAAGACCTTCGCGCACGAGTTGCAAGGGTTGCATGAGGGCGTGTACGTCCTACGGGTTGAAACCAGGGGTATGGCGCTAGATCAGCGTTTGGTGAAATTTTAAATCGTTTCGCGTAGCGTTACGGTTGGGTATTTCAGTATGGGTGCGGATGCCAAATACCGGGGTGGTAGGGCATTCGCACCCTTTTATTATTTAGTATACGCTTAGGTATTCGGGGTAAAGCCTTTAAGGTGGAGTGGGTAACGATGGAAGTAAAAACGCATTACGATTATGTGGTTGCGGGAAGCGGTTTGGCGGGCCTGTATGTTGCGCTTCGCGCCGCTAAGTATGGAACTGTGGCGCTGCTTACGAAGTCATGGGTGCGTGAAAGTAATTCTTACTACGCGCAGGGGGGGATTGCCGCTGTCACTGATAAGGACGATAGCCCTAGCTTGCACTACGCCGATACCATCGAGGCGGGTAGGGGCCTGTGCGATAGCCCAGCGGTGGAGGTGCTTGTCAACGAAGCGCCTGAGCGTATCCAGGAGCTGATCGATGCCGGGATGCATTTCGACCAGCATGAGGGGGTGTTAGCTTTGGGGTTAGAGGGGGGGCATCGCCAGCGTCGCATTTTACATGCCGGTGGCGATTCGACCGGGGCGATGGTTACTAGTTTCTTGGCCGATAAGGTAGCGAGGGAGCCCAGAATCTCAATTTTTGAAAATCATTCCGTGCTGGAGCTTCTTCTTCGCGCGGGGGCTTGCTGGGGAATTAGAGCGTGGAATACCCTTGAGCAGCAGGAGGCTACATTTATCGGCAGGCATACTTTCCTTACCCTTGGAGGGGCCAGTGCGCTTTATAAGCGTACGACCAATCCCGGGACAACCATTGGTGATGGGGTTGCCACGGCTTGGCGCGCGGGATGCGAGATTGTTGACATTGAATTTATTCAGTTCCATCCCACTGCCCTTTATAATCCTAACGGGCCGGCCTTTTTGGTATCTGAGGCGGTGCGTGGGGAGGGTGCCTATTTGATCAACGCGGCGGGCGAACGATTCATGAAAGGCAAGTATCCTCTCGCCGAGCTTTCGCCTAGAGACGTTGTGGCGCAAGCCATTTACCGTGAGATCCAACATCAGGCGGACCCCTTTGTGTGGCTTGATTTGCAGCATCTTAACCCTCAGCGTGTGCTTGAGCGTTTCCCCATGATTAGCCGGCGTTGCCGCGAAGCGGGTTTCGATCTAACCAAGCGCGTGCCCATCGCGCCCGCGGCGCATTACATGGTGGGGGGCGTTAATACAGATCTATATGGGCAAACCAAGATTCATAATCTTTATGTTTGCGGTGAGCTTGCCCATACGGGGATTATGGGGGCCAACCGTTTGGCTTCCAATTCTCTGATCGAGTGCCTTGTCTTTGGCCATCGTGCGGTCGAGCAGACCCACCTCGCGCCCCATAGTGAGGTCCCCGATGTGTTCACGCCGCACTTTACGTTCGATGCTTCGCGTTCGGCTAGCTACACTTCCATGCGGAACGAGCTGGCCGATATCCTTCAGGACTACGTGGGGATAGTGCGAAGCAAAGGGTTGTTGTTGGAGGCTGCGAGAAGGTTAGATGCGTTGGAGCAGCGCGTGCCGAGTGAAAAAACTGAATTCTTTTCCCACCAAATGATGAATCTCGTCATCGTGGCGAAGTTGCTCATCAATGGCGCCCTCTTTCGGGAAGAAAGCCGTGGCGGGCATTTCCGAGAAGATTTTCCCGAAACGCGCCCCGAATTTGAATGCCACACCGTCCAGCAAATCGATTGCCAAATTGCACGCGTACCCGTTAAAAAGCTTGGTGAGCCGCTCGAGTAGTGCCTCGCGCCTACAAATCTGACAGCCTGTAGGGGCGAACCATATTCACCTCTCGCTCCAGCCGCACGCCGCATCTTTTGTATATATCGTTGCTAACCTCCTCCGCAAACGCATCGATTTCTTTGCCGCTTGCCGTGCCGACGTTCACGATGATGAGTGCCTGTTTTGGGTATACCTGCGTGTCGCCTCGACGTTTGCCTCGCCAGCCGCATTGCTCAATTATCCAGCCGGCTGGCACCTTTATATTCCCGCCCGTACCGTCGTATTCTGGAATGTCTGGGAAAATGCTTTTAAGCCGTGCGAATTCTTTGGGGGACAATTCCGGGTTCTTAAAAAAGCTACCGGCGCTGCCCACCTCATCCACGGGGGGGAGTTTTTCGCCTCGTATCTTTAGCACGGCGTCGCGCACGCTTTGGGGTGTCACAGCGTCTGAACCGTTGAGTATCTCGGGGAGCCTCCCGTACGTGGTGCGCGGGGTGGGGTGCTTGCTTAGCGTGAACTCCACACTTAGAATGATTTTTCTTCCTGCGTATGCGTCCTTAAATTTACTCCACCGATAGGCTAGGTCCAGTTCGGGGGCTGAGTACCACGTCTCTTCCATTCGCGCAAGGTCAAATGTATGCACCCGTCGTAGGGTGTCTGAGCAGCTACTGCCATAGGCCCCAATATTCTGAACGGGGCTTGCGCCCACGCTCCCAGGAATTCCCGACAGCTTTTCTAGTCCCCACCATCCTCTGGAGCAGGTGTATTCCACCAGTTTATCCCACTCCATCCCAGCCCCCGCTACCAGTGTCACCCCATGCGTATCTTCTGATACGATTGAAAACGAACTATCCGCGGGATGCAAGATTACGCCCGGAAAATTTTCTGTGAATAGCACGTTGCTTCCCCCCCCAATGATGTAGAAGGGGGCATTCTCTTTCCTCAGAATGCTCGCCCACCGTTCGGCATCCACCACGCTACCAACGTCCGCGCGTGCAGCCGCGTACGCTTCTACTCGGAAGGTATTATATATGGCTGCCTTATTATTCTCCATTTTTCCTACCCATTTGTTTCGCTATGAAAAAAGCTGCAGCGGCCATCGCGCCGCTGCAGCTTTC
>JABCPG020000094.1 GCA_013333195.2 Bacteroidia bacterium | reverse complement strand
TTGCGGTAGCAGCAACCAGCGCATCATCGAAGACCCCAAGAACTGGGGCGTAAATAGGTAGCGAAGGAGCAGGGCCGCCAAACGCCACCATCCGCATTCCTCCTCCTCCCGCACCAGCATGGAAAGCGCGGCCCAAGACCAACCAGCGCAGAGGTAACCAAAACGGCAGAGCGTCGCGCCACGAAAAATTGTTCAAAACGATTTACGCCTCTAGGCCCTTTTTCCCCAAACTGTAAAAAAAGCGCAGCGCTGCATCCTGGGAATGCAGCGCTGCGAAGAGGAATGAAGGGCTAGTTTTCCAACGACCAAAGCCCCACCTGGTACAGCCCGCAACGGGCGCTACCTACTTACTGCTTTTAAAAAACTTTTGGTACAACCCTAACAGGAAGGCTATATCGACTTTACCACTGAGCAACCCCTTAGCCTGCTCCGCCAACCCTCCGAGTAGAGAACCACCCGAGGCGCTTCCCCCGATCAGCCCGCCGAGCAGCGAACCTCCCGAATTCTTACCCTGCAGTAGGTCGTTCGCCCCACCTAGGAGTCCCCCTAAGCCTTTCACCTTATCCATTGCCGATCCCGATTCCGAAGCCTTACCCAACAGGCCTTTCACGGTATTCACAACAGCAGACAAATCACCTCCCGATACCACATTGTCGAGATTTTTTCCGAGCAACTTTTCAATCACCTGTAAGCTGCCGATGTGCTCTTCAACCTTAGGAGCCTCTTTCGGCTCATTCTTCAAGATCCAATTTTTGAAACCCTCGATATTCATGGTCACAACGTTCTTTACTAAATTGTAATTAGTACAACGCAATATCAGTCCATTTTGTTCCAATGGAATAAAAAATCAACCGCAATAAGATGTGAATTAGCACGCCGCGCAGAGGCAATGCACCGTGGGCCCCTTAGAAACGTTGCGCAGCAATGGTAAGAAAGCCGGAAATCAACCCAGAGAGCCCCCCATCCTCACCCCAACCCTACGCGTATCAATAGCACCAAAGCCCCCGAGATTGATTTAGGCACTGCAACCGCGATGTAATCTGGTTACACAATGAACACAAAAAAAAATTCAATCGCACGGAAGAACAGAAAAAACTACGTATCTTCGCAGGGTGAATGAAAAACACTCGATACTGTATGATACACCAAAAGATGAGAAGGTTTTGCAGTAAGCCCCTGGCCACGCTATGCATGATGGCCCTAGCACTACCCATCGCCACGATCCATGGGCAAGACAACCGTGAGCAACTTCAAAACACGCCCCTACCAATGGATCCGGCTGTACTATACGGCAAACTCGACAACGGCATGACCTACTACATCCGCGCTAATGGGGAGCCCAAGAACCGCGCGGAGTTCTACATTCTGCACCACGTAGGCGCGATTCTCGAAGAGGATAACCAGAACGGATTGGCCCATTTTCTGGAGCACATGGCGTTCAACGGCACAAAAAATTTTCCCAAAAAGAAGCTTCTCAACTTCCTGGAGCACAATGGTGTGAAGTTTGGGAGCGATGTCAACGCCTTCACCACATGCGATGAGACATGCTACAACATCTCAGATGTCCCCACGACCCGCCCCGGCATCCTAGATACGTGCGTTCAGATTCTGTGCGACTGGTCCGGGGACATTGCGCTAGAGTCCGACGAGATCGACGCCGAGCGCGGGGTTATCTCAGAGGAGTTCAGAACCCGCCGGAACTCAAATTGGCGTCAGACCCAAGCGCTGTTCCAGGAGCTCGCCAAAGGGTCGAAGTACGCGGAACGCGACGTGATAGGTCCCCTATCGAATATTCAGAGCTTTAAGCACGATTTAATTCGCGATTTTTACCACAAATGGTATCGCCCGGAATTTCAATCGATTATCATCGTTGGGGATTTTGATGCGAAGGCAATGGAAGCCCGCGTAAAGCGGTTGGCCGGCGCGCTACCGAAAAGGCCAACACCACAAGAGAAACCCGTATACGAGATTCCGCAGACCCGCGGCATTGCCTGGGGCGCGTACCATGACCCCGAGGTAACAATGAACCGTGTAGATGTTATCTACAAGTTCCCCGTGCGGGCGCACGAGGCGAAAACTGTAAAGGACTACGGTGAAGATATCGTGCGGGAATTGGTTATCAACCTCATCAACTCCCGCTTTTCAGAACTTTCACAGCAGGAAAACAAGCCCTTCATGGTTGGGGCATCGCAATACACCAATATGTTTGAACCGCTCGACGTGCTATTCCTCATCGCGGTGGGCCAGCCGAACGAGATGCAAAACACGTTAAAAGGCCTTTTGACGGAGACGCAACGGATCCGTCAAAACGGTTTTACCGAGACCGAAGTTGCCCGCGAGAAGTCGGAGATGGAGCGTGCGATGCAAAAGCAGTACGACGAGCGCAGTAAGCTGCAAAATGCTAGCTACGTGAAGCAATACATCGAGCACTTCACAAAGAATGAGCCGATTCCGCCCATCGAGCTCGAGTACCAACTCGTAAAGTCGATCCTCGCATCGACAAGCGTAGAGAGCGTGAATGCCATGGCGGCCAAGCTGCTTGCGGGGAAGGATGCAACGATATTCATAAGTGCCCCAGAATCGGAGAAGGACCATATCCCGAGCGCGGCCCAAGTGGAATCGCTATTCAACACCATCTACGATTCGAAACTTGATGCCTGGGTGGACAACGTGAAAGAGGAGCCCCTTCTCTCCTCACGCCCGGTGCCAGGCAGGGTCAGCGCCTCGAAAACCAATAAGAAGCTTGGCACCACGGAGTGGGCCCTATCAAACGGCATAAAGGTCATCGTTAAGCCGACAACGTTTAAAGAGGACCAGGTGCTCCTATCGGGTTTTGCCCCGGGGGGCTACTCACTGCTGAAAGACGAAGCTGTGCCGTCGGCCATGCTAGCCGGCAGCGTACTTAGCCAATGCGGGCTCGGTAATTTTGATGCGATTCAGCTTGGCAAGATTCTGGCGGGCAAGAATGCGCACGTATCGGCCAGCATAGAAGACTACCAATCAACGATTTCGGCGAGCAGCTCGTCAAAGCTCGAGGAGCTAGAGACGATGTTCCAGCTGATATACCTCCACTTCATGTCGCCACGCTTTGAACAGAAAGGGTACGACAACCTAATGCAGCAGCTAAAGACTGTATTTGGCGGAAGAGAGAAGGATCCGGACTTCCTTTTCCAAAAGAAGCTGATCGGGGCCCTGTACGGCAATACCATTCGTCGCTTCGCGCCGGATATGGCACTACTAGAAAAGGTGTCGCTCGACAAGATTGAGAAAGTCTACACGGAACGATTCGCGAACGCGCAAAATTTCACGTTCGTGGTGGTGGGGAATGTGGATGTGAAGGAGCTAAAACCGCTAGTGGAGTACTACCTTGGCTCGCTCCCCGCGGGCGGGAAAGAGTACTGGCGCGACGACAAGGTGCGCACGCTGGGTACTAACGTCAACGTTGTCTACGACCAGAAGATGGAAGATCCGAAAACGAAGGTTGCCCTAGGCTGGGGCGGGAAGGCAGTCTACAATCAGGAAAATCGCATCAACGCGACGGCACTATCGCAGATACTGGACCTGCGCTGCGTAGAGGAGGTGCGCGAAGAGCAAGGGGGCACGTACGGTGTTGGGAGCAGCGTATCAATTACTGACAAACCCACAGAGCAAACGATGGCCCTATTCGTTTTCGACACCGATCCGGCGAAAGCGGATGCATTAATCCCCATCGTAGAACGGATTTTCCACAATCTCTCGCAATCGATTTCAGCTACCGATGTGGAAAAGGTGAAAAAACATATGCTAAAATCGTATGAAGATGCGATCCGTAGGAATAACTACTGGATATCGACGCTGCGCAACATCGAGCAAACGGGCGTCAACATGTACGTAGGCTACGAGAAGCGGGTTAACGCCCTCACCCCGGAGTCGCTACAGAAGGCAGCCCAATCGTACTTTTCGAACCCGACAACCCTGAGACTGATCATGAGGGGAGTCAAAGGAGAGTAACACGCGATTGCGTCAAAGGTGAGTACGTAAAAAAGGGGTCTGCCAGAGCATTCTGGCAGACCCCTTTAACCATTCAAAAGACTACACTCCCCAGAGCTAACGTCTCACTGTACGCCCTTCTGATTAGCGAAAGTCAACGCGTGCTTCCCGTCGTAATCGACGTGAATGACGCTCTGCGCCGTGACCTCTCCCGCGATGATTGCCTTAGAGAGCGGATTGACCAGCTCTCGCTGAATAGTCCT
Source organism: Bacteroidia bacterium (assembly GCA_013333195.2). Lineage (GTDB taxonomy): Bacteria > Bacteroidota > Bacteroidia > Bacteroidales > CAJPTX01 > Bacteroides_D. The sequence goes on along the minus strand of JABCPG020000094.1, from coordinate 3,323 downwards.
CTTTACGGGGCGCGCACCATAGGCGGGATCGTACCCCTTTTCCGCTAACCACTCCACAGCCCTTTCGCCCACTTTTAGCTGCACATCCTGCTTCGCCAACGTTGCCTGCAACCTCGCTAGCTGCATGGTAACGATCTCTTTTATCTGTTGCTTCGTGAGCGGGCTGAACACCACCACGTCGTCCACACGATTCAAGAATTCGGGACGTATCGTTTGCCTCAGCAAGGCTAAGACCTCACGCTTGGTTTTTTCATACGCCTGGGCATCCGCCTCCTCACCAATCGTCCGCGCGATGATGTCAGACCCGAGATTAGAGGTCATAATCACGATTGTATTTTTACAGTCGACCGTTCGCCCCTTATTGTCTGTTAGCCGCCCGTCATCCAATAGCTGCAACAGGATGTTAAACACATCCGGGTGCGCCTTCTCAATCTCATCGAGCAGGACCACCGAGTACGGCTTACGACGTATGGCCTCCGTGAGCTGCCCTCCCTCATCGTACCCGACGTACCCCGGAGGAGCACCGACGAGCCTAGAGACCGAATGTCGCTCCTGGTACTCGCTCATATCGATACGGGTCATCATCGACTCATCATCGAAAAGGAATTCAGCCAGCGCCTTTGCCAACTCCGTTTTCCCGACACCGGTGCTACCTAAGAAGATAAAAGAGCCAATCGGACGCTTGGGGTCCTGCAAACCTGCCCTACTACGTCGCACCGCGTCAGACACCACGGCAATAGCCTCCTCCTGCCCCACGACGCGTTTCGCCAATTCACTCTCGAGGGACATCAATTTCTCCCTATCACTCTGCAACATGCGCGCGACGGGGATACCTGTCCACCGCGATACGACTTCGGCAATATCATCAGCATCCACCTCCTCTTTGATCATAGCAGCACCCTTCTGGGCGACAGAGAGCTTGGCCTGCGCATCCTGAATCGTCCGTTCGGCCTCCTTAATCCTTCCGTAACGGATTTCAGCCACACGTTCGTAGTCGCCCGCACGCTCCGCGACAATAGCTTCCTGCTTCAAAGACTCGATTTTGAGCTTCGTCTGCTGGATGCTGTCAACCAGACGCTTCTCCTCCGCCCACTTCGCACGCATCCCCGCCCGTCGCTCCGACTGCTCCGCGATTTCCCGATCCAACTCATCCAACTTTGGCCTATCGCCCTCGCGCTTTATCGCCTCCCGCTCAATCTCCAGCTGACGGATCCGTCGCTCAACCTCATCCAGCTCCTCAGGCACGGAATTAATCTCCAAACGAAGTTTCGCCGCGGCCTCATCCACCAAATCAATCGCCTTGTCCGGTAAGAACCGATCGGTGATATACCTATGCGAAAGTTGAACAGCCGCGATGATTGCCTCGTCCTTAATTCTGACCGAATGGTGCGTTTCATACCTCTCCTTAAGCCCACGCAATATAGAGATTGCATCTTCCACAGAGGGTTCATCAACTAAAACCTTCTGGAAACGCCTTTCAAGCGCGTTGTCCTTCTCAAAATACTTCTGGTACTCATTGAAGGTAGTAGCACCGATTGCACGCAGCTCCCCACGCGCCAACGCAGGCTTCAATATATTCGCGGCATCCATGGCACCCTCACCGCCACCCGCACCTACGAGCGTGTGAATCTCATCGATGAAGAGTACAATTTCCCCCTCAGAAGCGACCACCTCATTGACCACGGCTTTGAGACGCTCCTCAAACTCCCCCTTGTACTTGGCGCCCGCGATCAAGGCTCCCATGTCGAGCGAAAAGATTCTTTTACTCTTCAAATTTTCCGCCACATCGCCATTGACAATGCGGTAAGCAATGCCCTCAGCTATAGCCGTTTTACCCACCCCAGGCTCTCCAATTAGGATAGGATTATTCTTGGTGCGCCGGGATAATATTTGCAGGACGCGACGAATCTCCTCATCACGGCCTATCACCGGATCCAATTTTCCCGACTGCGCCTGCGCATTCAAATCTATAGCGTAGCGCCCGAGCGCGTCGAAGGTTGCCTCCGCATCCTGTTCCTGCACCTTCCGCCCTTTCCTCACCTCGATGATAGCCTGCGTAAGCTCACCCTTTCGCAAACCGGCATCCTTAAGCATCTGCCCCAGCGGACGCGGCGCCTCCAGCAACGCCAGCAATAAATGCTCCACGGACACGTACTTATCACCCATGCTACGCGCCGCACTCTCCGCCTCGCCGAGCACACGCTGGGTATCGGCGGAGACATACGGCTCTCCGCCACTAACCTTAGGATACGAATCGGCCTGCGACTCAGCAGCACTACGAATGCCGTTAACGTTCGCACCGACCTTCTGCAGCAAGTGCTGAATCAGATGGTCGCTCGTTTCGAAAAGCCCACAAAGCAGGTGTACCGGCTCCACCGCCTGCTGCCCCCGGCGGGAAACACCCTGCACCGCAGCCTGCACAGCCTCTTGCGCTTTTACTGTTAATTGCTCCATATTCATTCTTTATCTCCTCCTTCGGTTCGCAGAAATCGCAAAATATAAGCCGCAACAAACCGCTAAATAATGCTTAAATAGATACAAAGCACTTAGAAACAGTACGTTGCATGAGCATTAAATCCTACGCTCCTGCCGAAATAATGACTATTTGTCGTAGATTAAGCACGGCAGGTCAAAGAAAAAAGACAAGTTGTCATCTTAAGTAGCCTTCAGCTTATACCCTCATACGCACGTATGAGAAGGTCTTCTTCTGGCACGTGTTGATGGTAGAAATCATAGTCCTTCCTGCAGTATCTTTTTTGCACTTTCTCCGCAAAAAAAAAACAGAGGGTTACTCGATACATAGAAAAAGTTTATTTTATAGGGAATGGCAAGCTGAAAGGGACAAAGATAGCGAGTACCTCGGACAGTGTTGAAAGAATTCTACCAACAGCCAATGAAGGCATATCCATACAGAAAAAATAAATCAACGATCTCATCCTTTCGCACTATAAATAGTCCTCCTACTGGTTTTACTAATTGCCGCAGCAAGTCAGCGTGCGTTTCGGAGTGGAACCGTAGTTTGCGGAGCATTCGTCGGGCAGATGCGACAGAGGGTTAAACATAAGCACCGTAACGGCCCCATTGCAGAGGATGTCGATCTACAAGGCAATTCAACGATATCGGAAAAGAGGTAATGTCCCGAAAAGTGTATAAGATTTTTTTACTCTATCCTTTCCCTCTAGGGCATGCCAAGAGAGGAGATATCTTCGTATTATTGCTACTACTATACATCTATTTAATGCTCCAAGCTTGAAAGTCGTGCAACCTTTGGCATAGGTCGGTTCTGTCATCCCTTTTGCAACAGCGCCCAAGAGGAAGATAAC
>JABCPG020000093.1 GCA_013333195.2 Bacteroidia bacterium | reverse complement strand
GCCTTTATAACTAAAACTGGCGCAGAAATTACCATCTCCCAGTCGCTCGGCGCGGGAAATACGCCGCGCGCGTATCGGTTTGCCCGTCACGCCATTGTGCTGTCGCTCCTTGGCGGTTGCCTATTGGCCATCGGGCTGCTGATGGGGAGACATTCGCTGATCGGATTTTTTCAGCTGGCTAGCGAGGATATTGTTGCTGATGCTGAGGACTACCTCTTCATTGTGGCTTTTGGCGTTCCCTCCATTTTTTTTAACGCCACGTACTTCGGTCTGTATAACGGTTTTGGCTATTCGCAAACACCATTCTGGGCCAACTCGGCTGGTTTGGGGCTAAACATGGTGCTCGACCCTGTGCTTATCCGCGGATGGCTGTGGTTCCCGCCGCTCGGGGTGCGAGGGGCAGCGCTGGCAACCGTCATCTCTCAGCTCATTGTCTCGTTGATTTTCCTTGCGATTGCTCGAAACGCTTCTAGTCGGTTCCACCATCTTTTGAAAGGGTTTCGGCCCAATAGGCATTTCGCGTTTCGGCTTCTTAAGCTGGGAGTCCCGGTTGGTTTGCAGAACGCATTATTCGCGTGTATCGGTATGACGATTGCCCGTTTGGTAGCGCGATGGGGGGATCTCGGCGTGGCCGTGCAGACGACCGGCGCGCAGATTGAAGCCATATGCTACATGACTGCTGGCGGATTCGCCTCGGCGCTCGGAAGCTATGTGGGGCAAAATTTTGCCGCAGGTAAATTTGACCGTATTCGGGAGGGGTATAGAAAAACGCTTTTGCTAACCTCCGTGGCGGGGGCGTTCGCCACAGTTCTGTTCGTCTTTTGGGGAGACAGGCTGTTCGGGCTATTCATCCCGGAGCCCAACGCCATGCGCGAAGGAGGTATTTATTTGCGCATCATGGGCTATCCGCAACTGTTCATTGTGCTGGAAATCATGTCTACTGGGGCGTTGAACGGCATGGGGCGTACGTTTGCGCCCGCCGCCTGTAGTCTCGCTCTCAACGCGGTGCGAATTCCTCTCGCGCTGTGGTTTGGTGCTTACGCCCTTGCCGGCATATGGTGGGCCCTCACCATTTCTAGTTTTCTGAAAGGAACGGTTATTACAGTACTCCTGCTGATTAATCTAAGACGATTTACCAGAAGGTAGCCGCCTTGGCCAATAGGTTTTCCATTGCTGATTTACCGCTAGCGCGGCTGATGCGCAGGTGCAGCCTACGCGCTAGCGGGTAGGGGCTACTCTGCGCTGAGCTGCCCATCGGGAGAAATGCGAAGCGACGTTTCCGGGATGTCGACCCTCGTGGCATCCCGCATGAATTTGGCAGCTCGCTTGCTACTGTCTTTTTGTAGCCCCACATTCTTTAGTTGCACGAAGGAATGGATTTTGCCCTGTAAAAAAGTCCCATCAGCGTTAAGCTCCACCTCTAAAAGGGGGGCGTACCCATTGATACCAGCAATATTAATCTTGCCATGGGTGCAAAAATTGCCGAGACTGTAGGCGATTATCCTCCCCTTGTAAATATCTAGCGCACGGGGCACATGCGGCCCATGGCCTATTACGGCATCCGCGCCCGCATCGATTAGCATTCGAGCTATTTCATAGGGATTACCACGATTTTCACCGTAAAAGAGTTCCTGCTTGCGCGTCACCCGTGTGGCGGAGGAGCCTTCAGCGCCCATATGGCACGATGCGATGACAATGTCGCACTGCGAGGCGAGCGTGCGCACGATGCTACGCGCCGTGGCGTAATCGTTGAGCGGCACCGCCCCGAAATTCGGCGCAAAGGCGCATAGCCCAACCTTTAAACCGTTGACTATCCTAATGGCTGTGGGGGCTGCCAGCAGCCCTGCGTAGGCTATGTCCAGCGAATCTAAAAGACGCATGGTCACCCGCTGCGCCTCTAGACCAAAATCCGCCGAATGGTTATTCGCCATGCTTAGATGCGTGAACCGCGCGTTTTTTAGCGCGCGCGCGTAGCGCGTAGGCATGCGGAAAAGGTAGCAGCGGGATTCATCTTTACACTGTTTGCGCGGCGCTCCCCCGTTGCGAAAGGCTCCCTCCAGATTGCCAAAGGTGATATCGCCTAGCGCCAGTAGCGAGTCGGCAGCCCGTAGTAGCAGGTCTGGGGTGTCTTGGGGAGGAAGGTACGATTCGTTAGGAAAGTCGGATCCAAGCATGATGTCGCCTACTGCGATTAGACGTAATCCAGCCGTCCGGGGTCTAGTAGGCGCTTCCATGGGGAGACGCTCAAGGGAAAAATGGAATACTTTATTCCAATCGAACGGTCGAACGGAGTCGAGACGCGCCGTCTGGGCGTTCGCATTCCGCGCAAACGCAGCCGCTAGCGCAACCGGGAGAAGTGAGAATAGAATGTGTCGTGCAATAGTTTTCACTCAGGGGGTAAAATCTTCTACTTGGCCTTTAGCTTCACAGTATACATATCTCTTTCCAAGCGTACTAGACCGAATGACAATTCTTTCCCTTCGGCATAGTACACATAAAACTCTTCATTATCAAGCACCAGCCGTTTATTATCAAGGCTAAACGAATATTGACCTTCCGTCGGGTTGGTTCCTGTGTAGGTATATATCCCCCCAGCCTTGAAATTGTACATGTCGCCCTGTTTGATGGTGAAGTTTGGCAGCGCGTGGCCCTCCCTGGTAACCTCCACTACCGTCCATACGCGTTCGATCTTGAAAGTATTATCTTTTTTGCACGCCGCTAGCGGGGTTAAAAGAATAACCGTCAGCGTAAACGCTGCCACTGAGACTAGTCTGACTATTCGCATCAGTTAAAATTTTTTAGCGTTCCCTTTTACAGCCCTAATTGCCCATTCCGTTCATTGAAGCGAGGAACTCGAGATTGGTTTCTGTGCGTCGCACCCGGTCGCGGATCGCGGTCATGGCCTCTACGGGGTTCATATCGGAGAGATAGTTTCGGAGTATCCACACCTTGTTCAGCGTTTCTTTGTCTAGTAGCAAATCATCACGCCGGGTACTCGATGCGGTGAGGTCAATCGCGGGAAAAATCCTACGATTGGAAAGTCGCCTATCCAGCTGTAGCTCCATATTTCCCGTCCCTTTGAATTCCTCGAAAATCACGTCGTCCATTTTGCTGCCGGTATCGGTTAGGGCGGTTGCTAGGATGGTCAGCGAGCCGCCCCCCTCGATGTTGCGGGCAGCGCCGAAAAATCGTTTTGGCTTTTGTAGCGCATTGGCATCCACCCCGCCGGTAAGCACTTTTCCCGAGGCTGGCGCAACGGTGTTGTAGGCGCGGGCTAGGCGTGTGATGGAGTCGAGTAGAATCATCACGTCGTGTCCGCTTTCCACCAGACGCTTGGCCTTTTCAATCGCCATGTTGGCAACGCGCACGTGGCGCTCGGCGGGCTCGTCGAACGTGGAGCTTATTACCTCCGCCTTAACGTTGCGAGCCATGTCTGTCACCTCCTCGGGCCGCTCATCGATGAGGAGCACAATGAGGTACACTTCTGGATGATTCGCGGCGATGGCGTTGGCTATATCCATCAGTAGCATCGTTTTACCCGTTTTGGGCTGCGCGACGATGAGCCCGCGCTGCCCCTTGCCTATCGGGCAAAACAAATCAACGATCCGAAGCGATAGGCTGTTGGGCCCCTTACCGAGCAGGGTGAATTTTTCGTTGGGGAAAAGTGGCGTTAGGAAGTCAAATCCCACGCGGTCGCGGAGCAGATTCGGGGCGCAGCCATTCACCCTCTGCACGTCGACTAGAGGAAAAAATTTATCGCTCTCGAGCGGCGGACGCACCGTCCCCTGCACGGTATCGCCCGTTTTTAGCGAAAACTGGCGAATCAGGTTCTGCGATACGTACACATCGTCGGGTGAGGAGAGATAGCTAAAGTCGGAGGAACGCAAGAAGCCATAGCCATCCGGCAGCACTTCGAGTACGCCATTCAGCGCGATGAGACTTCCAGTAAAGTCGCGGAACGGTTCCTCCTCTACCCTCTCAGCCTGATTCTTGTGCTTATTGGCATGGTTTGGGCGAGCTTCATTAGGTGTCGGCATTTGCGGGGATGTCGGCTTAGACTGCGTCTCGGGGGAGGAGTGACGTTCTGGCGCGCTTCCCACCGCGGCGGGATGCTGCGCATCAACTCTTGGATTGGGCTGACCCTGACGGTGGGTGCGCTGGTGATTCTGTACGCGTTGGGGCTGCCCGCCCATCTCCATAGATGCGGGGTTGGATGGTGCTGCGTTCGGCGTAGTTTGCAATGGTTGCTGCCAGTTGGTCGCTCGTTCCTTCGGCTCGTATTGCGAGCTCTGCTGGCCGTGCGTTTGGCTACGCTGGTGCATTGGCAAAGTGCGTCTACCCTCAAAGTTGGAAGCTCTCATTTCCCCCTTCGGCACTCCCTGCTCCCCTGCTGCGCTATTCCGCGTGGATATCCTCAGATTAACCCTGGGTTCTGCGGGTGTAGGAACAGCGTTCGGTTCATTCTTACGGGGGGCGTTGGCCTCTTCTCTATCCTGCTTGCCTTTAGTCTGCTGGTTGCTCCTGGCGTCAATCAGGCTCTTGCCTAGAATTTCAGCGCGCTTTAGCTCATCGCTACTTAGAACGGCCTGCCTATCGAGGATCTTATAAATCAGGGGATCTTTATTTAAAGATTTCGCATCCTCAATCCCCATGCTCTCAGCAATCTCTCTAAGTATCGGCATTACCAACTGCCGCAACTGGCGTATATCATACATACCGCAAAAAAATCGGAATTATAATGGTTTGTCTTATGTTGATGAAGAAAACTTGCCGCCATTACGCTAGATTGCGCGCTGCCCTCCCCTGATGCCCGTATGCTCCACCCTCCCAGTCCGTGCCATTTCTCAATCGTGCGGGTAGAACCCCTGCTAGCAGCGCGGCGACACGATGGCAAAGGTAGTAATTTTTTATAATTTAAACGTTACTATGGAATTTGGCCTACTGGGGGGATTGCGTCGCGTCCTTTGCATCCGAGTGGTCCGCGTTGCGTTCAGACGTTTCATCCGACTCGTCCCCCGTCTTTTTGTCTTCCCCTGTGGTTGGATTCCGCTTCTTGTAAAAAGCGCTCTTTATCCGTTCCCACAGTTCTTTCAGGGAATTGAAGGAGTCGCTGTACGACACGCCAACCCCAGCCGTGTAGGGACTGAGATCGCTGAATACCAAGTTATCGTTCGATCTCGCAAAGGCCTTATACTGTAGATTTTTGACGTATTTACTCTGTTTGCTGACGTTTACGTCGCCCGCCACGGCGCTTGTCGTATTGTTCTTACTGACGTCCCAATTGGCATCGATGTTTAACCCTAGCGCATCTAGCTGCATTGAGAAGGAGACTTCCGTTTCATCCTGTAGTTTCGTGCTGGTGCCATCGGCCATATTGTAGTTGACACCAAGCCCAACGGATACACCACTACTGCTTGATAACCAAGAGTTTATCTGGCTGAATAGAAAGTCGGAAAGCGATGAGATCACGAGGTTGCTCATCTGGGCGCCACCATTTGAGGAGGCAACCGTTGCGCTGTTTGAACGGCTGTCGGGAAAGAACATACCCAAGGTGAGCAGGGATGCGAATTGGCGCATTTTTTTTTCATCGGAATTCAGCGCTGTGGCTATGAGGGCCTGCATCTCGGCATCGGCGTGCGGCACGCTAATGTCAAACGAAAGCCTGGGGTTGCTGGCGGTTCCTTGGATGTGTATACTGCATGCCACCTCCACCCGACGTTTGTAGCGTTCCGCATCGCTCATCACCAGCTTGTCGAGCGAAGTCCGTACCTGGTGCACCGCCCTAACGTCAAGCTGCGCCTCGCTCGGATTCCCATTGAATTGTATGCTACTGCCGCTCTCAATCGTGAATTTCTTTGTCAGAATGCTGCCTAGCACGAAGTTGTACTCCCCACGGCTTATGCTATACTCTCCGTATAGGAGAGTAGGCTTATTTCCTTTAGGGATAATGATTTGCAAATTCCCATTGCCATGCGCGCTGATGGCACCACCTGTGCTTGGATCGATGACGATGTTGAGTAGCGCGGTTGGTGTGATTTCCAGCTGCATCTCCATGTTGAATGATGAGTTCGCATTTTTGGATGCCTGCTGCGCCTCCCGCTGCGCGCGTAGCACCAGCGTATCATTTGGCGGGACGACGAACTCTAAATTCTTATTTTCCTTAGCGCTCGACTGCTGCGGGAGCTGAAATGTCAATTCCGTGCCTGCCTCCGTGCGTGCACGCAGCTGAATGTAGAGATTTTTCAATCGCCCCTTGAGAGCTGTTTGCGTCGTTGCGGTTAAATTCCCGTAGTAGGTTGGATTGATACGTGCGTTTGTGCGTAGAAGCTGAAAACGATCGGCGGAGGCGGTCAAAGACACGAAAGGATTCTGCAGCGTGTCGAGCGCGACGTAGCCGTCGAGGCGCAGCGCGTGCGATTCTAAATCGTTAACCTCGAACGCATCAAAGATCACCTTCCGGTTCTGCAATTTAATGCTTGAGGACAAGGAGAACGATTTACCCAGCTTCTGAACAAAAACCCTTGCGTCGTCGAAACGCAGCGTACCATCGAAACTGGGGGACTCTGGGCTCCCCGAAAAGCTGATTTGGCCGTTCAACCGTCCCCCCCGGCTCTGCACGGCATCGAGCGTTAAGCTCCTCAGGACGGAATAGTCCCACGCATCCAGGCGCAGCGTCCCGTTGAATCGATGCTGCTGGGGATTGTAGTCGACATGCGCGGCTATGTCCTCCCTTCCGTCGTACGTACGATTATTCAAGTGTAGGCGGAGGATGTTATTCGTTCGTCGCCACGCGCCGCCCAGCGTTAGGTTCCCAACGTATGCCCCGCCGAGCATAAAATTTTCTACGGTGAAATTCCCGGCGGCGCCAATCGTGTCGAGAATCGAACCTACGTTTACTTTGCCTCTAATTTTTCCTGTCAGAGTCCTTCCGGACGGCATTAAATTGGAAAAAAGGGATAGGTCGACATTATCCATGCCTATCGATAGCGTATCGTTTGGGCCGGCTGAGATCTTCCCGTCGATTGATAGGGTGTTTTGCCCGTTGTAAAGGATGAAGTTGTGCACCTGTGCCATCGTTGTGTCGATCACGATATGCGCGTTGCTCATGTCCCATCTTTGCGCCTGCACGGTGAAACTCGTGTTGCTAGGTCGCAGCATCAGCGAGGGGGGATACCCTTCGAATGCGGGGCGTAGGTACGCATCGAGGTGCACATTGGCCGCGCTTTGCGCGAACTGAGGAGCCTGGCTATGTAAATCAATCCGGGCGCGGTTCGTGCCGATTTGCAATTGGAGCAACGTAGAGTCAACGCCTATTTGGCCGATTGACAGGGTTGGAACATTAAGATTCGCAGAGAGTATGCTGTCCTTACGAGAAATTTCTAGGGTCGCGTTGCGCACCTTCACCCTGTCGAAAGAGGCGTTGTTAACCGTTAGATGCGCCGAGAGCCGCTGGCTCTTGGGGTCGTATACCGCTTGCAGCTCACTCCCTCTGGCTATCTGTAACCGCGGGTAAAAAACGTTTAGCAAAGGATTCGCATCGTTGATTCGTACGAGTAGCGTATACCCCGGCTTATAGACACCCTGCAAATCCGCCATGTGCAGTGAGTCGGCGCGAAGCAGGGAGTCGGGGACAATGGCGCGGGTGTGCAAGCGCATTAATCGAGCGAAAGCGTGCGGCACCTCGTCGTAGCGATAGAGTCCCCATAGCTTTGCTTGCAGCGCCGGCGAATCCACACGTACTTCCTTACCTCCTCCTGGCGCGTTTTCTGCCATCAAGGATACCCTATTCATTTGCAGAACGCCACGGGCGTGTTGGTACCGAATATTTTGGATTATTACCTCCCCCTCGACGTTGTCTAGCTTATTGCCCTGAAAGAATGAACGCATCGCGAAGGAAACTATGGCTGTGCTGTCGCGTGGTAATACGCCAATGGCCGCCAAATCGGCGTGGGGGACATCGAGCGTGAATTGAAACACGGGTACACCGGCCGTAAAATCAACCTTTCCATCAAATTGGAGCTGAACGATGCTATCGCTCGCTTTCATCTTCCCTTTATAGCCTCTCGGCGATATTTGCCCCTCAATGTCGATATTGCTGTAGCTATGCCCACGGAAGTCGAAGCGAGTGACCTTGCTATTTACCCAGGCCTTTACGCCACCCAGATGCGGATTATACTCTCCCTTGGTCTGCGCGGAGAGATTTATCTTACCGAGCAATGGGCTACCAAGGATCCGATCGAGACGCAGACCCTCGGTATGAATCTTACCATTAAACTCGGTGTGGCCTCCCTTCTTTAAATTGACCCCCATATCCATTTTTACGCTGCCTACGTCGGTATCAAGGCGACCGTACGACACGAAATCGCCAAAAAAACCGGTGAGGTTCCCTTGGAAGTGTATATCCTTAAGGCTGCTCAATGCCGTGGGCATGTTGATCCGCTTGGCCACGAAGGCATTGGCCACCGCTACGAGGCTCTCGGCATCAGTATCTAGCGTCTTTACCTCAATATTCGCGATTACGTTCTGAATGGTAGGAAGTCCGGCCACGTAACCATCAAGACGAAAATGGGTCTTTTCGTCGACCCGCACGTCCAGGTTGCGTAATCGGAAATCCGACACGCTGCCTTGGAAACGTCCTGCAACACGCGCGGTGAGTGGATGCGTGGTTTTTAAAGGCATAAAATAGGACAGCGTGCTTGTACTTAACGTAGAGGTATCAATCTCGCTCTCAATCCGCACAGAATCAATAAAATATTTCATTGCGCTCCAGTCTGAGTACTCCATGCGCAGCGAAGAAAGCGAGAGGGCGGTTGAATCATGCGAGGTGTGCAGGTCGAAGAAATGCATAGAATGTTTGCAGATTCTAAGCAGGGTTGAAAAGGACTCCACGCGATAACCCGAATGATCGTGGCATCGTAACGTTTTTATTTCCATCTGGATGGAGTCGCGCGCGAGGCGGAAATGGCGCGCATCGACGTTTAGCGCGCGCAAATTCAAATCGCTAAAATTTATTCTGCCGGGAGTTACGGATGCTCCGTATTTATGGAGACGAAAAATACCATCAACGATCCTAATACTTTGTATATCAAGTTTAAAAGCTCTAGCCGTATCCTTTTTTTTGCGCGTATTCGGTATGAGGTGCTGAAGGGTCTGCGTAAGGTTAAGCGTTCCACTCGAATCGTACAGCAGGTTGAATTGTATGTTTTTTATTGCGGTTTGCCCGAGCGCAATGTGCTTCCCCTTCGCGGATACGCCCGTTAGTGAGGTTTGAAGGCGCTCCACGCGCATCAACGTGTCGTGGTGCGCATCTTGCACCAGCACGTTGCGAACCTCGAGCTTAAGTAGTGGCGTTAATCGTACCCGGTGCACGCGGATGGATATAACGTCGTCGGAAATGGCATTCGACACCCTGTCCGCAATGTACCGTTGGACTGCCGGGAACTGTAGAATCCCAATACATACCCCGCCTAACGAGATTACACCTACTATTGTCCAAAATAGTAGGTGTAAAATGCCGCTTAGCGCTCCACGGACAAAGGGGATGAAGCCTTTTTTCTTATTTCCTTGATGTGATGACGGCTGCTTTTCCTCTTCGGTAGGAGCACCCCTCCTCGGTATCCTCACCGCTTACTTCGCGATATACCCAGGTTTCCCTAGTTGCTCGAACATGTGGCGCTTATACGCCTCTACCCCAGGCTGGTTGAAGGGATTTACGCCCATCGCTAGGCATGACAATGCGCATGCATACTCGAAGAAGTAGATCAAGTAGCCAAGGTTGAAGGGGGTACGTTGCGAAACCCATATCCCAAGCGAGGGGAGATCTCCTTCCAGGTGCGCTTGCTGCGTGGCGCGCTGCGCAACCTTATTAATCTCATGTAAGGTTCTGCCTTTCAAGTAATTCAAACCGTCACCATCAGCGCGACTACTAGGGACTGCTATCTCGAATTGCGAATTTTCAAACTGAAGGTGCGTGGCGAAAAAAAGTCGCAATCCCTGCTGAAAGTACTGCCCTAGGGAATGGAGATCGGTGGTAAAGATTGCTGAAATGGGGAAGATCCCCTTGCCTTCCTTCCCCTCGCTTTCCGCGAATAGCTGTTTATACCACTCGGCGATGCCGGCCATATAGGGTGTATAGGTGGCTAGCAGCTCTACGCTGCGCCCCCGTTCGTACTGCTCCAAGCGCCACGCTGCATACTGCTGCGCTTCCACAATCTCGCTGCTGCTTGCGTCGTGGTATCTCTGCTCGCATAGCTCAGCGCCGGAGAGCAAATCGGCGATATTTATGCCCGCAACGGCCAGTGGAAGTAGGCCGACGGGGGACAGCACCGAGTAGCGCCCTCCCACGTTGTCAGGTATCACTAGCATTTGCCATCCTTGCGCCTTCGCCTCGTCATGTAGCGCGCCGCGCGCCGCATCCGTGATTGCTACAATGCGATCCGCACCGATCTCCATCCCTTGCGCTTGCGCCCAATCGAGGAAAATGCGGAGCGCGAGGGCGGGTTCTGTCGTCGTGCCGCTCTTTGAAATGACAATTACGCCTACCTTCCGCCCTACGAGAGTTTGAAGCTGGTTATGGAGGTAATCGGGGCATAGGTTACATCCTAAAAATGTCACGGAAGGGCCGTTGGCCGATTCGGGTAACGCATCAATTATCGCTTTAGCGCCAAGATACGACCCCCCGATTCCTATCACCACTACCGCTTCGCACGAAGCTCGCAACTGCTCTGCTAGATCGAACATCGAATCCTCTAGCTCCGACAGCATTACGCTGGGCAGGGCTAGCCAGCCCAAGAAGTCGCTTCCCGCGCACGTTCCTTGCGCGAGTGCCTTACGCTGCGCGTGGAGCGATTCCGAGCGCGCCTGTAATGCCCCCTCCCCACCGGTTAAACCAGAGAAGCAATAATCCAATCTAATTGGTACCTTTTGACTACTTTCTTTAGGTAAGCGTTCCATATTTATCGGGCAAGATTGCCAAGTGTTTTTAATATTAGTTGAAATTGTCTGTGAGAGCACCTAGCGCAATGGCCGGTCGCGTGTTGCCATACAGCACGCTGTACATTGCATCAGCGATAGGCATCTTTATCTGAAGCCGCGCGTTCAGCGCGTGTATCCCATTCGTCGCGTAGTACCCTTCTGCCACCATGCGCATTTCCGTCTGCGCGGAGAGCACGGTGTACCCTTTACCAATCATCGCTCCAAACGTACGATTGCGGCTAAATTGGGAGTAGCACGTCACGAGCAAATCACCCAGATACGCAGATGCGTTGGCATTGCGCGGCGCGGGGTAGCTGACGTTGAGGAAACGCATGAGTTCTTCCTGCGCGTTACATGCGAGCACCGCCAGAAAATTGTCGCCGTAACCTATCCCATGCGCCATCCCAGCCGCCACGGCGTATATATTCTTAATGATGGCGCTGTATTCCGTACCATATATATCCGTGCTTAGTATCGTATGGACGTAGGAAGAGCGGAACATCGAGGCTACGCGCTCCGCCTCCCGGATCTCTTTGCAGCTGAACGTTAGGTAGGACAGGCGTTTTAGCGCGATCTCCTCGGCGTGGCAGGGCCCGCTTATAACGCCAAGGTGGGAGTAGGACACGGCGAATTTGTGGTGAATATACTCAGTCGCCGTCATGTGTAGCTCTGGTATTATACCCTTCACTGCCGTTATAACGAGGCGCCCCTTAAAGGAGTCGCCTTCTACTCCCTCTAACCATGCGGGGAGATAGGCGGACGGCACCACGACAAATACCACTTCTGCCCGTGCGATCGCCGCATTGATATCGTCCTCTACATGTATCTGCTCCAGGTTGAATTGCACGTCGCTGAGGTACGATGGATTGTTGCCATTCTGCTTCAAGTGCATTCGTGTTTCTTCATTACGAATGAACCAATGTACCTCGTTGCGGTTATCGTGCAATATTTTGGCGATGGCCGTAGCCCAGCTACCACCCCCAATCACGGCAACTACACGTTTTGTTTCCAATTCCATGTCAACGTATCAAAATTTTGCCCCGTTATATCCAGTATGTTCGTTCCGCCTCATGGCTAGGCGCAGGCTCCAGCGCGCATGGGCATTTAGGAGCACGATAGATACGCCCTCCGCTCCCCTTTGCGTTTCGCGTTGAGGCGCAGCCAACAGCTAGTAGCATCACAAGAGGTAACAGCACTACGGCTTTCCCCCACGGGGTTCTCTTCTTCTTTCGCATAGCACAAAGGTAGTAATAAATGGTATGAAACCAGAATCGGCGCAGGTGCATTTCCTTTTCGAGCGATGTAGAATGGACGGATTGACGGCTATTAAATGTCTGTTTATCTGACGATTAACTTTCTTTCTGCCGTTCTAATCGGAAAAAAGTTGGTGTTCTTCCTTGCTAATCTAACAAAAACGTCCTACTTTTGCACCCGCATTTGCCTCTTTAGCTCAGTTGGTAGAGCGGCTCATTCGTAATGAGCAGGTCATCGGTTCGAGTCCGATGAGAGGCTCTCGGAAAGGGATATGCGTGTTCTGCGCGTATCCCTTTCTTATTTTAATTGCGCGCAACGCTCTATATTGGAACCTCATGT
Organism: Bacteroidia bacterium; assembly: GCA_013333195.2. Lineage (GTDB taxonomy): Bacteria > Bacteroidota > Bacteroidia > Bacteroidales > CAJPTX01 > Bacteroides_D. The sequence goes on along the minus strand of JABCPG020000093.1, from coordinate 2,846 downwards.
GCGCTAGCAACGCGCAACGATGGGGCAACGGTCGCCCTGCCATTGCCCCATCATTGCTAGTATTTTCGTTCAAATTCTTTAGCTAACGCACGATTACGCAACCTAAGAGTGCGCTTTCATACACACATCGGGAGGGAGCGCGAACGCCAGGCCTAACTCTTTTTCAGCTCTAGGGTAGGTTGCTGGTTGGTTACCCTTTGCGCTGCGCGTAGATCAAAAGCGTTCATCGCCGCGTAGATGTGCTCCATTATCGAGGCTTGGATGTCTTCGTACGCGGTGAATTCCTTCTCTTTACTGTAGCAGTACACCTGCATCGGGATCCCCTGCGCCGATGGTTCGCTCATGCGCATCATGTAGGTATCGCTATCGCTATGCGATACGCTGGAATGCTTGGCTAGGTAGTCGTTAACGTAGCGTCGAAATATACCTAGATTCGTGTAGTTCCAAGTGTTATCCTCAATCTCCAGATTGTTCGCCTCCTCCTTAACTGTGCGCTTACTCGCGTCGAGTATCCTCGCCACCTGGGGGATCTGCTGTAGAAAGGCAATCTCCTCGGCCGTGCAGAAATGCACGCTCGTGGAGTCAATGTACACGCTTCGCGTTATCATACGCCCAGTGGACGCATCTAGATTTCTCCAGTTCCTAAAGCTCTCGCTAATCAGCGCGTAGGTCGGGAATGAAGAAATCGTGTTATTCCAATTTTGAACCTTCACGGTGTTGAGCGTGATTTCTAGCACCGTGCCGTCCGTGTTGCGGCTAGGCATTTCAATCCAGTCGCCCGGCTTCACCAGATTATTCACCGAAGCTTGAACTGAAGCCACGAGGCCCAGGATCGTATCCTTAAAAATTAGCATTAGCACCGCGCTCATGGCGCCCAAACCCAAAATCAGTGAAAGGGGATTCTTATTTAACAGTATGGAGATAATGATTATTCCTCCGATGAAAAAAAAGAATATCTTCACCAGCTGTATGTAGGTTTTAATTTGACGATCCTTTGATATCGGGTAGGTGAGGTAGATGTCATGCACGGCATTTAGGAAGGCATTCAGCGTTACTAGCACCATGGTCACCATGTATACCCCTGCGACAGTGCGTACAAAGCCCACGAATTTAAGGTTCTGCTCGAGGGGGAATAGTTGCGTGATTCCGAAGTAGATGATGGCCCCCGGCACCATGTGTGAGATGTGGCGAATCACCTTACGCTTTATCAATGCGTCGTCCCATAGCGTTTTGGTGCGTTTAGATATATGCACCATGGTCGTTTCAACCACGAAAAAGAATAGAAAAAACGCGATGTACGACACGAGAAGAAGCCCAACCACTAGGGAGGCTGATGTTCCCAGCCGCGCCCAGAAATCGTTAAATCCCACTTCTGTGAAAAAGCGCATTAAGTGAGTATCAAAGTTGTACATATAGCCACTCCTCCTTTCTAATTTGGTGCGAATATGATGATTTTTATTGAATTTTTTGCTCTGCCGCTAAAATTTTATCTTTTCTTAAAAAGGTAGGCTGAGACTAGCGCGCTTTCGCGGCTGTCTCAGCCTACCTTTTTCTAATCTTACGTAGCAGATACCTACTCCCCTCTTACTCCATAAAGCGGGGCTAGAGCTTTGGGGTCGTAACGCACGGAACCTTAGCGTTTGCACGCGCTGTCCATTTTCTGTGCGTTGGGGTGCTTCTCCCTACTCGTATTGACCCGACTTAAGGTTTGCCACCTCCTGCGGTGTTAGGTAGCGCCACTGGCCTCGGGGTAAATCCCGCTTGGTCAGGCCGGCGTAATACACCCTGTCAAGACTATTTACGCGAAGCCCAAGCGCATCTAGCATACGGCGCACTACGCGGTTCTGACCGCTGTGTATCTCTATTCCCAGCACATCTCTACGATCGGCTTTGGCGTAGCCCACGGCATCGGCGCGTACAATCCCTTCCTCTAGCTCTATCCCATCGAGTAGGCGCTGCATCTCTTCCCGTGTGACATCACGATCCACGGCTACCTCATACACCTTACGTTTCTCATAGCTCGGATGGGTGAGCTGTTCTGTAAGCGCGCCGTCGTTGGTGAGCAGCAGCAATCCGGTGCTGTTGCGATCGAGACGACCCACAGGGTAGATGCGCTCTGTGCACGCACCCTCTACGGCATCTAGCACCGTTCGCCCCGCGTGGGGATCATCGGTGGTACTAAAACAATCCTTGGGCTTGTTGAGCAGTATGTACACCTTACGTTCGGGATCGAGCTTCTTACCTTTGCAGGTTACCTCCACCTGGGCTGGCACCACTTTGTGGCCCATCTCGGTCACCACCTCGCCGTTTACCTGTATATCTCCGCGCGCTATCATCTCGTCCGCCTCCCTTCGGCTGCACATCCCGCTATGCGCGATGAAGCGATTGAGCCGAATAGGTTCGTTCAGATCAATCGTTTGGGGCATTTTAGGTCGCTCCTGCGGAATTACGTCGCGTCGCCTTGCGCGTTCAGTGAAATCGCCGCCGCGACGCGTTCGCTCCTCCTCGAAGTCCGCACCTTTGCGCCTTCGTAAAGGACGGTCGTAGCGGCCGTCGCCAAAACGGTCGGTTCGTTCCCGCTTTTCCGCAAACCCGCGTGTAGCGTGTTGGGTGCTTCCGCCTCGATCCCAATTTCGACTGTCGTCTCTACGTTCCGAAGTTCTTTCAAAGCGTAGGGTGCGGGGTCTATATGCACCTTCCATCTCTCGCGATCTATCCCCTCTCCCCTCGCGGCGGTCATCCCCTCGGAATCCTCCCCACTCTTCGCGGCCTTCCCTGCGCGGCCCTCTCACCTCGCGGCGGTCATTCACTCGGAATCCCCCCCACTCTTCGCGGCCTTCCCTTCG
>JABCPG020000092.1 GCA_013333195.2 Bacteroidia bacterium | reverse complement strand
GCGTATCGACCCTAATCGCCGCGGCCCTTTGGTTTCTTCTTAAGCTCAACCACGAGTACTCAATGGACATAAACTTCCCGCTGGAGGTAACCGATCCTCCCGTGGGGTATAGGGTGTCCGGGCAGAGCGAGCGGTACATGCGGGTGCGCGTGCGGGGAAAAGGCTACGCGCTTCAGCGCTTGCAAACATTCAATAGCTTCTCCCCTCTACAGATAAATCTTCAATCTATAGAGGCCGCAGAGGGTGTCGACACTGTAACGCATCAATGCCTTTCCCGCGGGGAGCTGGAGCGGCTCCTCGCCCCTCAAATTCCTTCCAACCTGACGCTGGAGCATTTTGTCACGGAGCGCCTCTGCTACGATCTCAGCCGCATGGGCCATCGCAAATTGCCGGTGGCGGCGTGCGTGCATTACAGCCTGCGGGAGCAGTACGCGCAATTCCAACCGCTGATGCTCTCCGCGGATAGCATTCTTGCGGTTGGGCCGGCGGCCGAGCTTGCCAAGATGGAGTACGCGTACTCCGATACGGTGAACCTAGGTGAAATTAGCGAAACGGAACGTTTTCGCCTGACGTTTTCCCCTCGTGACGGGGTGCAATTTCAGCCCAGCGAGCTAACTTGCACCATCCCGGTGTCGCAGTTTACGAGAAAAAAAATGGTGGTTCCCATTCGGGTTGAGAATGCGGATTCGCTTGGGCAGGTCACCCTGCTGCCCGGGGCGGTGGAGGTTACGTGCGATGTTCCCCTTTCCTCCTTCGCGAGCGTGAAGGAGGACGATTTTACGCTGCGTGTCCGCTTTTATCGGGGTATAACGCCGGAGCGGTTGCTGGTTGAGCTGGTCAAAATGCCGCCGGAGGCGCGCAACGTAGCGTTTTCCCCGCAGTACGTTTCCTATTTAATTGCGAAATGAGTTGGAAAATCGGAGTTTGCGCTTGCTAAAGATTGGACTCACCGGGCCAATAGGCAGCGGGAAGAGCTACGTGTCGAATATCCTGCGGGCGAAGGGGTATAGCGTATATGATAGCGATAGCGCGGCCAAAAGGTTGGTAGAGAGCAGCGAGCGGGTGCGCGTCGCCGTGGTGAAGCTGCTGGGCGAGGGGGCCTACGACGGGCAGGGAGCCTACCAGCGTTCATGGGTTGCCGCAAAAGTTTTTTCTGACCGCGCCCTACTTGAGGGGCTAAATGCCATAGTTCATCCCGCGGTATTTGCCGATTTCGCCGCGTGGGCACTCCTACGGCAGCGCGAGGGAGCGCGTATTGTCTTCTTCGAATCGGCCCTGCTGCCAAGCGTACGTAGGGACTACCTGCAAGCCATGGACTACGTGGTTTGCGTGCGGGCATCCGCGGAGTGCCGCACGCAGCGGGTCATGGCGCGCAGCGGCATGGCCAGAGAAAAGGTGCTTTCCTATATGGCGAATCAGCCGGATGCGTCGGCCTTTGAGTCGTTGGCAAACTTCACGGTGCGCAACGAGGGGGGAGATGATTTGGAAGAGCAGATAGATGGGTTAATTAATCGATTACAGCAGTTATGAGCGCGTGGGAAAATGGGAAAGGAGGGTGCATAGTTCCAATCCTAGTAGGGATTGCAGGTTTTCTCTTTCTGGGTCCCTTCGGTCTATTCATCGGGCCCTTAGCCGCTATGCTCTTCTCGAAACCCCGCGGGCGGGGAGGGGTTGGGGGCTTCAGGAGTCTTAACGCGACGCAGGATGCCATCATCGCGCTGGTGGCGGCCACAGTTCAGGCCGATGGGCGCATAATGCGTTCAGAATTAGACTACGTGCGGCTTCTGTTCCAGCGTATGTTTGGCGCTGAGCTTGCGCAGGTGGCGTTGCTACGCCTGCGCGATCTGCTGAATAGTAATGTTGACATTTATACGGCGTGCCGTGTGATTCGCATGACCGTGGCGGACAGTAGGCGAGCCGATCTCGTGCGAGTGCTGATGGAGCTAGCGTTTGTCGACGGCGTTGCGAGCGAATCGGAGAGAACGCTGATCCAGCGCATCGCCGTCCTTCTTGGGGTGACAATGGGCGGAGAGCAGGAGCAGCAAGGGAGGCAGAGGGCCAAGGTCTACACCGCGCCGCCCGTGAACTACTACGCCGTGCTTGGCATTTCCCCCTCGGCTACTGACGAAGAGGTGAAGCGCGCCTACCGGCAGCTCGCCATCAAGTGGCACCCGGACCGCATGGGCGATAAAAGCGAGAAAGAGCGGGAAAGGGCTAACGAAATGCTACAGAGGATCAACGAGGCCTACGAGAAGATTAAAAAGTCGCGTGGGATGAAGTAGGAAGATTTGCCATTCCGCATCCTCACCCAAGAGAAAACTCTTGGCGAGCGTAAGTTTCAGCTTCTTCCCTTAACGGTAAAGGTAGAGGGCATCTAGAATTAGATGCCCTCTACCTTTTCATCTCCATTGCGCACCACCTGCACCAAGCCCATTGATCCTTTGCGAGCTATCGGCAAATGGTGCGCATTGCGCACGCTGCAACTACTGTCGTAGTAGGCTCGCCCTTTTCACCTCAAAATCGTTGGTAGAGTTATTGGTATCCACCCACGACCCATCGCTGTTCTTTTTGCGTTGCACCGATTTGAAGTAGCGGTTCTTGTCGCCTTTCGTTGCTGAAGCGCTGGTGAACCCCAGATCGAGCAGCCCGCTAACCACTGACCACTCGGTATGCCCCGCGATGCCCAACGCCACCGCGTCTTCAATCCACACGTTGGGGAAGAGCAACGGTTGCGGGAGGTCAGCATTCATCGTTTTTCCGAGTACCTGATAGGTGTAGCTGAACTCGTTCGCCTTATTACCCACGTAGGCTTCGGGCGTGACATCCTGAAATTTTCCGATAGCGAATGTTTCTGATTCTTGATTGTTAACCAGCCACCACGTCTGCCCGCTCTGTCCCTTTATCTGTTTGACGAAGATAGGCTTCATATTCGGCACTTTCGGGTTATTCGGGAAGGTAATTTTCTGCGCGACTGCATTGCTATTTTCTACCCACTCGAATTGCGCGGTGCTTAGATCGCACGAAAGGGGATTGGCCTCCCTGTGGTCGATGGCGCTCTGGCAAATCACGACCTGTTCGCCGGGCTTCACGGGGTACTCAGTGCCGCTGCCAGGGAATTGGTAGATGGTTTTCACCACCATGCCTTGCTCCATCGGCACTGCGGGCGTGCAATCCAACTTCATGCTGCTAAGGAAGTTACTTTGCAGTAGCACGTAGCCATCAAGGTAGAGGGTAGCATTGGCGCTAGCGTTGGCGATAACAATGTACTTATCGTCATTGTACTGCTTGCCATCGGGTTTCGTGGTGCCGGAGGCAAAAATTTCCGCGATGACGAACTCGTCGCGGAAATTCGAAGGGGTATACTCGGATGCTACCGTGAAATCGTTGGCCTTCGCGCCGTGCTCCGCATTGATCTGGCCGGTGTATTCGGTTACCACTGGGCTTCTTCTGCCCGGCTCCCTATACTTTGCGCTGATTTTTGCCGTCCACAGACCGGGGGTGACGGTTGCAGTCAGCACGTTCTGGTTCGCGGTGCATTCAACGGTTCTATCCCCCCTAGTCAGCGTGCCCTCGGCGCTTATGAGCGTGGCGTTGGCGAGCACAGTGGGCTGCGAGACGGTTATGGTTACCGTTACCGGGCTTTCGTCGGTATCCAGAGTGTTAGGCTTCTTGCAGCCTACGAGCGTTGCCGAGAAGAGCAGCGAAGCGATTCCCAGCAGCTTAATTGAGCCTTTGAGCGTATTCATGACGTTACTACCTATTAGTAAGAGTTTATTTTTTTGCGTTTCGTTACAATTTATGGCAGGAGCGAACCCTTTTTCGCCTCGAAATCATTGGTGGAGTTGTTGGTATCCTCCCAGGAGACTCCGTTCGCCGTCCGTTTGCGCTGCACGGAGAGCGAGTAGCGTGCGTCGCTATTTATGTCGTTGACTACGCAGGCCACCCCTGCATCGATGAGCGGGCTAACTATGCTCCATTCGATATCGTCCTTTAAACCCGTGGCCACGAAGTCAACGATCCAACCGTTAGGTATCTTAATGTAGGGGTCTCCGGGGATTTTCCCCTGAATGCCCGCGATGGTAAAAGTCCATCGCTGCGTGTTTTTAGGATTCTTCAGGTAGCTGCTAGCATCGTCCCACTGCGGGCGTATAAGCGCGTAGCCATGCCCACCATTCGTGTTCATTGCCCAACCGAAATCGCTGTTCGAATCGTAGATGTAGAGCGGGAGCATGTCCGGAACGGCAGGATTGTTCGGCATATCGTGCTCATAGGCGCTCTTGCTATCCTCCCATTCAAAGTCTGCGATGGTTAAATCGGCCGAGTTCGGGTTGCTCTCCCTGTGATTTATTGCGCTCTGGCAGATTATGACGCTCCCGCCGGGCTTCACCACGTGGTCATTACCACTCCCCGGGAATTGGTACGCTATATCGATGAGTAGGAAGTTATCGAGGTCGGGCATGGGCTTCGCTTCGTACCTGAGGTCAGTCATATGGCCGCTACGTATAAACACGAGCCCATCGAGTTTCTGCGGGGTGGTTAGGCTTGAATTCGAGATAATAATATATTTATCGTCATCGTACTGCTTGCCGTGCGCGTCCAGAGTACCCGTGTAGAATATTTCGCGGATTAAAAGTCCCCTGTGGTCGTCTTGCGGAGCATAAATCAGTGGGGCATCGAATTCAGCAACATTTTCCTCTGCATCAACGTCTACGGTTCCATCGTAGTCAACCACGATTGGAACTGCGCTTACCTCCGCGTGGTACGAAGCCTTTAGCGAGAGCGCGTAACGCCCCGGCGTGAGCCTCGCGCTGATGACATTCCCAGAGACAGTGCAGTCCTCTTTCATTCCGTCCCTCTCCATTACAGCGTCGAGCGAGATTAACGTACTTTTCCCGATGGTGGTTGGCGGACAAACGGTTATTTTCACCTCTCGCGGGGAGTCTAGTTTGTTTCCGTTATTCTCCTTTTCGCAACCAGGTAAGGCTGAGGTGGCAAAGAGCAGTGCTGCGATTATGGTAATCTGTTTTGTGGATTTCATGATATTCATCATTACATTCAAAATTAATGCCATTTATGGATAGAGGTGAAACCTAGGCTCCTACTGAAAATGCAGGGCGATGGTTCCCTTAAGCGCGTATCGGGGAGTGCTATAGAGGTGGCTAGCGAGCTCACCACGCAGGCCAATTTCTAGTAAGAATCGTTTGGATAGGCTACAAAGCCCTGCGGCACCCATAGAAGCCCCGAGTTCTGCTGAAGCGCGAAGCGCAACGAAGCGAAGCGCGTAGCGCTCAAGCGCCTTGGCCGTATAGGCCACCGGTAGCTTCTGCACATTCCACCTACCCAGCGGAACGAAGCCAAACAGCGAGGCATCGAAGCGCAAAGAATGCCTTCGCAGTGGTACGATAGCGTAGCCCTCGAGCGTGTGCTCCATTGCAACGCGCGTAATGGCTATCTGGGGTGCATTCTGGAGCCGCTGGCAGAAAGAGCTCAAAAGGATGTAACGTAGCCCTCCGCAATGGGCCTTCACGGCGGCGAGTTCCATCTGTAGCGAAATCCTTTCATGGGCGTAATTCGGCACGGAGCCGAGCAGCCTATACTCACGGACATCGGAAGTGCCAAGGATATAGTCGTTGCCAAGGCGTAAAAGGTGCGTATAGGCGAGGGTAGCCCCTAGGTGCCAACCATTGACAGGATAAATGTAGCCGAGGTAAGCCTGCCAGGAGGGCTCGGTGTAAAAATTTATAGGCGCGATGTTTGCGTTCACCGCGTAGCGGTAAAGCGTTTTCCAGGTAAAGCGCGCAGCGCCCCATACCCCTGCAGGGCCGGTTGGGCGCAGCGCCACCATTCCCCCGTAGCCATGAAGACGGTAGAGGGTGGGGGAATCGGATATATTATGCCGTAGGAAGCTGTTGCCGATGCCGTTCATGAGGAGGTATAGCGGTTCATCCTGAGGATTATACACGCTCACATCGCAGCTTTGCTTGTAGACATCGACATTCACCATTGCGGCCAGTAAATAGCTAGCGCTGAGAGGGACGCTAAATCCTACGCGGCCACTAAAATCTGAAACGATGTTGAGTGGTCTTGGATCTTTGATGCGGTGCGTCTGCATGGCGCGGTAGCGCACCTCAAGCCCGAGCGTCCCGAGGGGTAGGGCGATGTCGCATCCCCCGCTGAAGCTATAGCTCGATTCGCGGTTTGTTCCTCCCGCCTCAGTGGCAGAGGTATAGGGGAAAGTGATATCGAAATCGCTGCTATTAAGAAATGTGATATCCCGCGCACGCTCGTAGCGGTAAGAGGCGCACCCGTAGGTAGTTACTCTCGCGGAGAGATGCATAAATGAAGAGGCGCGCAGCACGAGTTGTTGAGCGGCAAGGCCCTCGGGGATGCTCTCGAGCTGGCTACTCCTGCGCCAAAGGTATCCGGCGCGCGCTGTGGTAAGATTATCACGATACGCGTAGCGCATGAGGGACGGCAAAAAGAGCGGCTCCCCATTAAGGTAGCTTTGGCGATCCTCCACCGCGCCGCGGAGCGCGAGAAGAGTGCTATCGCGGATACCGGTAGGACTAGCATCAACAGGCATCAGCGAAAAGATTGCGGCGGCAAGCAACGTTATACCCATTGCGAAAGAATCTTTAGCGTAACCCTTGAATGTTCGCCCACCGCGGGGTGCTCCTCGACGAGCGCCACGACCCGAGCCAAGCGTCCGTTGCTACGTGCGATTCCGTTGAAGCGGATGCTATAAAAACCTCTCGTGACTACTACACGGGTTGTGGCGGTGCCCCGTACCGAGGTTTTGTACTCTCTCCGCGTATTATAGTCCTCAAGCGTTACCAATCCATCCACGGCATCCACCCCATCGGGGAAAGCGTATTGGAACTCAATTTCGAGCTGACAGACCGACTCCCGATAGGAGCTTTTAAGACAGCTTGGACAAAGCAGCAGCGCGATGATTACGCAAATACGCGGGGCGTGCCGGTTAGAAATCGTGCGGGTAATTCGATTGCGTGTCATAGCTTCAGATTGGCCTCCATGCCGAAGTAAGGGTTTTGATAACGTCGAACAGTTATATTATTTTCCTTGTAATCAGGGGTATAGTCAAATATTTTATTCACAAATAGCGCGATTTGAAGCCTTTTTCGGAAAAGCCATTTGGTGGCCTTCAGGTTGATGCTCGCCATCATGGGCACGGTGTAAACGCGATTTTCAAAGCTGTCCATCGGGCGTTGGAGCCATCGTAGCTCGCTGTCGGTCCGATCGGCCGGATAGAAATCTTTCCAAACCCCGTGGTAGTCGACATACTTTATTGGCCATTCATCACGGGGTAGGTACCACGATTTACCATACCAATTGGTCTGTAGCGCCAGACTGACGGAGAGGTCGAGCTTGGGGATGTAGGCATCGGCCCGCAGCGTGGTGTTTAGGCTTTCCTGCGTGGCGCCCTCCACATCTTCGTAGTACCCCACGTAGGGGTACTGCTGCCCCATAATGCTCACGCCGGGCACAGCGTACTGGGGGATGCTGTTGCGGTGCTGCGTGCGGAACCACGCGCCATCGAACGTAAGGCGTATTTTAGTTATTGGGAATCGTTTCGTGGCTATCACCCACTCGACACCGGTTTTCCGGGTGGAGCTACCATTGCTTGGGAGGGGGTGCATGTAGGCGAGATAGCCCGCATCGTAAGGTATCGACTCCACGCGGGGCGGCGCGGTAAGCGAGCTGTGCGCAATGCTCTCCGCGCGGTAGCGTCGGAATGGGAGCGGGCGGAACTCATTGCTGGTGCGGAATCCGTTGTCCATCGTTTCTTTAAAGTAGGTTACGGACAGCGAGTAGCCGTTCCAGGAAGAGCCGAAACGCACCTCCCATTTAAAATTGCGCGCGGGCATAAGTTGCGAGGCATCCACCGTTTGAACGTACGTGCGCACATACGCGGTGCGATACTCCTTCCTTTCGTGCCAATAGTTGAGCTCGACGATGTCAATGTACTCCTTCTCCGGAAAGAGCTGATCGATGGTTGGGAATAGGGAAAGCCACCCTGCACCCCCGCTAATCTCCACAGAAAGAGGGCCGTAGCGATGATTATTGAGGAAGGAATAGCCGACTAAGGCGTTAACGCGGGGATCGAAGAACCATTTTTTCCGCATGGAGTACCCGTTGGGTAGAAATGCCAACGTATTGCCGGATACACCCGCAGAAAGCTCGGCATTGAAATGCCCTGCAGAGAGCGAAAGGTTATCTTCGGCAAAAAGAGAAAACACGCATTCCCCCGGCACGCTTCGGAACGCGTGGGGGCGCGTGCCGTTACCGGGAAAAACAGGGAGCGCGACGTCGAAAATATCGCCTCTGCCGTAGTTCTTAGCGTATCGCGCATTGCCCCCGTAGCGCACGCTATGCGCGAGGCGCGAAGGGGCACTAAATCGATGCTCCAGCGCGATTTTAGCGTAGCTGTAGAAGGGCAGCCCCTCAACGGTTTGACGTGCGTTGTAGCTCGTAGGGTAGAACCCCACGTAGCGTTCGCCCGGCGTAACGGCAGCTAGGATGGGGGTGGTAAGCCCTATTGAGACGTAGCGATCGATAAACATAATCTCCCGCTGCGCGTCCGCAGAGAGGGTGTACTCTAAGCTGTAAAGCGCTAGCCGGTTTTTATTGAATTGAATATCCATGCCGTGCGAGAGCTGAATGTGCTGCCGTTCCGAGATAAAGATGTCACGGTTGCCCAAGTTGATATCGGGGTCGTCCTTGCTGTTGTCGAACGTGCCCGAGTAGTCCAACGCCGAGTTCAAACGCACCGTGCCCACGGCAGGATTCCACTGCTTATACACCCGTAGCGAACCGCTGGCCCGTTGAAAGCGTTCCCGCACGTTGCGCGGGTCGGCAAAAGCGTTTAGATAGTCGGCCGAGACAATGAGGGAGAGTGAGCTATCCTGCATTACGAATCCCTTGCCGACATAGCACGAAAGGCTTTGCATATCGGCTTTAAAGCGGGACTCGAGGTTTCGGTACGAAGTTTTTCGATGGATTTTGATAAGGCCGCTGGTAAGGTTGCTATACTCCGCGCTGGGTATGCCTCGGATAACTTCAATGTGATCCACGTTGTCCGTCCCAAACGCGCGGGCATCGACCCCTCGATTCAAAAATACATGTTTGTACTGCTGCGGGCGCCATAGTCCCTGGATGTTCTGCAAGCTGGCATGCGTGTTGACGGGGACGCCATCGATAACTACCTGGGTGCCGAGAGAAGAGGTGGTGTAATTCTTTTTACTCACCTTGGCCCACAGCTGCGGGAGGTTCGCGGCGGGGATATCGGACTCTCTAATGGAGAGCGGCTGCGCGTAGGAGAGATTAGGGTCCTTGCTAAATCCGCCGGGGAGCAGCTCCATCACATCGGCCAAAGAGCTAGGCTGAAGGTGTCGCAGGGCTTCCTGACCGATTAGGCTGGAGCTTGTGGAGGAACGCCCCTCCTTGGCAGTTACCACCACCTCTTGAATATCAATCGAACTGGCGCGCAGCGGTACGGCAACGCTTCGGTTCGCCACGAAAGGTATGAGCGTGCTGAAGGGGTCAAAACCTAAATGGGAGACCGAGAGGAGATACGAGCCCGCGGCGAGTTGCTGGAACGCGGCGAGCCCATCAGCATCCGTAATCGAGGCGAACTTCAAGGAGTCCCGCTGCATAACCACTAAAGCTGATGGGATCGGCGCGCCGGTAACTGCATTAAGCACCCGCACCTCAACGTGTATGGGAGGAAGCTCCCTAGCGGCGCTCCCCGCGAAGGGCGCAACTACACGAATGCACGCCAGAATGAACGCGAAGCGTATCGCATCGAGAGCCAGAGAGGAATGTAAACGGAGCAAAAAGGGGTGCTCCGCATGTCGCGATATCCCGCGTGGCATATTGCTTGAAAAAGAGATTAACGTCGCCATAGCAAAAGCGGAACGGCAAGAAAGAGGCCGAAAACCAATACGCCCAAGACCTTTAAAATAAACCTAGAACGACTTTCCCGACGTGCTAGCATAGCGATCCCAGCAGCCAAAAGCAAGCAGAGCGGGATGCAGTGCCAGGACCACCCCATCAGCAAACGCGGATAAATGTACGCGCTGTCGCCACTAGTAAACGTTAGCTCGAACGGGAAAAGCCAGCGCGCAACGGCATCGGCCCTGTCAGAAGGGACCTCCAGCCGATAGGTACGTAGCTGGCGGTAGGGGGTGTCGCTGCTGATGGCCATGTAGTGCACGGAAGATCCATCGATGATACGCACCGTTTGGTCGAATAGGTTGCCGAATATCATAATGGCCTCCCGGCGCGGGAAGAACCGTTCGATAGGTAGTTCGGCGCACTGCCCATGCCGTGCGTCCAGGCTGAAGAAACGTCCGCTCTCGGTGCTGAGGTAACCCAAATAGGAGGGGTCATCGAACTCGGTGACCCATGCGCTTCGTATGATTTCGCCCTGCGGCGCGGAGAGACGTCTCACGATTGGCTCACCATCCTGCTGCTTTAGCTGCCAGAGAACGTTTTTTGCGTCGACGATGAGATACCCATTGTCACGCTCCTTACGCGGATCGGGGTTGCGTACGGTGATAGACACCGGCAGCGATACATCAGCCAGCGCGGCACGGAAATGCTCCGTTTTTTTACTGTTAACGCTGTTCCCCTCCATCTGGATTATTTCGATTCCGTTAGGCGTCCACCTGAAAGCCTCGTAGGCGTCGGCGATGGTCACCCGCTCAGAATCGGCGTTGACGATAGGGTAGAGGAGGATGCTGCGTTGGTTCAGCTCCGCGGGACGGCTGTGAAAGACAAAGAAATGGGAGGACATCATTTCGGCGTCCACGGGCACGCCGAAGAGCGAATCGGGGAATCGCCCATCGCGGATAAGCTGCGTGTAGTAGATGGTGGGCAGGATGCTATCGAATTCTTTGCGGGTGTACGATCGGCCCGCATCGTCGCGGTAGCGAGCGGTTTCGGCCGTTCCCTCAAACACGGCAAAAGTATTCGTGATACCGCTATAGACTGTAAAGGGGAGATCGTACTGGCGATCCAACGTCAGGTGGTAGACGTAGGGAAAAATCGTGGAAGAAAGCGTTACGCCCAGTAGCAAGAGCAGCGAATAGGCAATATTCTTTACGCCCGTAGAGCCCTCGCGGCTTGATGCCCCAGCGCGGCGCGTGGCGCGCGGCGGGGCATTGACCGATTCGCCCTCCCGAAAGCGCGCCAACGCGCCGAAACATAGCACCGGGACTAAGCCAAAAGCGAAAAGGAGGAGAACCCATATAAACGTAGCGTAGGCATCCAACCTACTCGATAGGAAGTAAAGGGAGATGCAGAGCGCGCTCAGGATGGCGCCCGTAATGCGGCGACGCACAGTAGGTTCTAAGCAGATCCAGGCCACCAATCCATACGCGCTAAAGCCCGCCAGGAACCAGGGTAAGGACGTTCGCACATTGGCATCCACGATTTCGAAAGGTAGAAGCGAGAGCAGTAGGAATCGCGCGAGTATAATGGCAATGCAAGAAGCAACGAGCTGCAACGCGTACCCAAAACCAAGCATGGCAGCAAGAATCTGAGAGTCCGGCATGGGGAGGTGCAGCGTAAGTTTTAATCGCCGCAGCCTCATTTCGGGTAAAAACTGCGCCATACCCAACGCGAGCCCCACGGCAAGAGGAATCCACCTGAGCGGAGCGAGCAGGTTGTAATCGTTGTAAAGCACTGCATTCCATACGGTTGGGAAGCCATGCATACGCCCCATGCGGAGCGCGAGGATGTAGGTAGCTAAGAGCGCAGCGCCCCATACTATGGACGCGGCGAGCAGATAAAACCGAACTTTCAACCACTCCTTGTAGAGCAACGCCGTAACAGGCGACATACGGTGTATCATATTTTCCATTGCTAGTACTCCCCCGTTAGCGCGATAAAGGCATCCTCCAAATCGGTTGGCCTACGAGAGTCGAATTTACTCGGGCTGCACCCCGCATTCGCAAGGAAGGCAGCCACCGATTCTGCCGGAAGGAAAGAGGAAAAACGTAGCCTATTTTTATATAGCTCAGGGTGATACACCTCGTCCTCCACTTTCGCAATGGCAGCACGGATAGCCTCAATCCTTTCCCCCTCCACCTCATAAATGGTCAGATTCGTCATGATTTCATTAGGGGTCGCGCGCAAGAGGATTTTACCATAATCCATTATGATGCAATCCTTGATGAACCGCTCCATATCCTGAATGATGTGGCTCGTCACGAAGACCGTTTTACCTCGTGCGAGTACATACTCCCTAAGGTAGTCGATGAAGAGCCGACGGTAGCCCGGATCGAGGCCAAGCGTAAAATCGTCGAGTATCAGAAGATCGGCATTCTGCGCTAAAATGAGCCCCAAAACCACCTGCGAACGCTGCCCGCAGCTCATGGAACCGATTCGCTGCTTTGGGCTGACGTGCAGACGTTCGGTGAGCTCATGGTAAATTGCGCTGTCCCACTGGGGGTAGAACGGAGCCAGGAAGCGTTCGGCCTGCGCGACGGTTAGAAAAGGGTACTGCACGTGCCCTTCCAGAAGGAGCGCGATACGCTGTTTGATTCGTCGCGGTAGCGCTTGCGAATCGTGGCCGAACAATCGGCAGGACCCCTGCTGCGGTCGCAAAAAACCATTAAGGATGTTAATGGTAGTGGTTTTCCCCGTACCATTCTTTCCGAGCAAGCCCACGACCCCTCCCTTGGGTACAGAAAAACTGAGATCGTTGTAAATCGTACGGGAGCCGTAGCAGTGGGTAATTCCTACACACTCAATAATAGGGTAGCCAAGCTCTTCACAGCCAGTACTATCCTGAGCCTGATTCCTACCTACGCAGCCATTACATTCCTTTGACATCGCGACCTTCGCAGCATTCATTTAAACTGGCGCGAAGGTCTTAAATATTAATGGGTCTGCACTGCATAACTTATGAGGATATAGACGAGAAAAAATAGTCATTCCTGACTACACCATTCATTGCAAATCAGCGCATAGAGCAGCAGAAGCTCGATTGTGAGAAACCATTAGGACTCTTCAAATTAGGAGTTAAAAACGAAGAGGAATCGTTACGAGGTATACCAAGAAAGAAGCGCATTCATAAGGTGATTACACCCTAAAAATGCGCCTCAAGCAGGAAAACCGTGCCTCAGGTTATTGCGGAGAGCAATTCTCCCGGAACACGACGCTACCCCTTCCTCTTTTTAGAGGATTTGGAGCTGCGCATACCCGGCATCTTGCCGTTGGTCATGCTGTGCATAACCTTTCGCATATCATCAAACTGTTTAATAAGGCGGTTGACCTCGGCAATAGACTTTCCGCTACCCAGGGCGATGCGCTGCTTACGCTTACTGTTAAGCACGGCGGGATGGCTTCTTTCCTGGGGCGTCATGGACAGGATGATGGCCTCGATGCCATCGAAAGCGCGTTCGTCGATGTCAACATTTTTAAGCATCTTCCCCATGCCGGGAATCATGCCCATCAAATCTTTGATGTTACCCATCTTTTTGATTTGACGGATTTGGGCCATAAAATCGTTAAAATCGAATTCATTTTTAGCCAGTTTGCGTTCGAGTCGCTTAGCCTGCTCATTATCGAACTGCTCTTGCGCCCGTTCAACGAGCGAGACGATATCGCCCATGCCCAGGATTCGATCCGCCATGCGGTCAGGATAAAACAGATCAAGCGCATCCATTTTTTCCCCCGTGCCCACGAATTTGATGGGCTTATTGACAACGCTCCTAATGGAGAGGGCAGCGCCTCCCCTAGTATCGCCATCGAGCTTGGTGAGCACGACGCCGTTAAAGTCGAGACGATCGTTGAACGCTTTGGCAGTATTAACGGCATCCTGGCCGGTCATAGAGTCGACAACAAAAAGGATTTCGTTGGGGGAAACCGCCTTTTTCAAATTTTCAACCTCATCCATCATCGCCTCGTCGACCGCCAAGCGTCCCGCGGTGTCGATGATAACCACATTTTGCCCCGCCCGCTTGGCCTCTTTGATGGCGGCATTGGCCACCGCGACGACATCCTTGGAACCGTCAAGCGCGAATACGGGCACATCCACAGAGCCGCCGACTACCCGTAGCTGCTCAATGGCAGCCGGTCTGTAAACATCGCAAGCAACCAACAGAGGCTGCAACCCCATTTTCGTTTTCAGCCGGTTAGCCAGCTTTCCGCAAAAGGTGGTTTTTCCCGATCCCTGTAGACCCGCCACCAGAATAATGCTTGGATTTCCGCTTAGGTTGATTCCGACGGCCTGACTGCCCATGAGCACAGCGAGCTCATCCCGCACGATTTTCACGATCTGCTGCCCGGGTTCGACCGCGGCCAGCACGTTTTGCCCAAGCGCCTTTTGCTTCACGGAATCGGTGAAGCTTTTAGCTACTTTGTAGTTCACATCGGCATTGAGCAGCGCGCGTCGTACATCTCTTAACGATTCCGCGACATTTAGCTCAGTAATCTTTCCCTTCCCCTTGAGTAGCCTAAATGAATTTTCAAGCTGCTCTGACAAATTATCAAACATAGCGTAATTCTGCTGTCACACCTATATTTTCCACATGAAAGCTTCGCGAAGATAGCTTTTTTTCAACATTTCGGCATACGTTTTGTTTCCCTCCTCGGAAAAAATGGGGTATGAGTGGAACGAAACGAGGCGCTCGGATTGGAAGTGAAAGTGGCATCGCGCTAAAAAGGTTGGTCGGCGGGCCCATAATGGCGTGCTGGTTGGTGCTATTTTGCGGGGTTGCTTGGGGAGCGACGCCAGACGACACGGATGTTGATCGTCTCGTGCCGGCGCGCATTATCGATGGGGATACCGTGCCGTTTTTCTCGATCTACGAGGTGATAATCGTTCCTCAGCGGAAGTTTAAGAACCAGAAGCAATACCGTGAATATCAGCGTTTGATACACAATCTTAAGATTGTATATCCCTACGCGCAGCAGGCGAAGCTTATTTTAGAGGATGTAGATTCAGTGTACGCTGCAACCACCTCTAACTCACAGCGCCGTAAGTACACCTACGCCAAGGAGAAGGAACTGCATAAACAGTTTGAGCGGCAAATAAGGAACTTAACCTACTCCCAGGGTCACCTCCTCATTAAGCTGATACATCGAGAAACTGGGCGGACTGCGTACGAGATAATCGAGACGTTTAGGGGGAAGATGTCCGCGGGCTTTTGGCAGCTTGTGGCTAAACTATTCACCTCCGATCTCAAGAGTTCCTTCGCGCCCGAAGACCAAGATAGGATTCTCAACGAGCTGATTATTCTCTACGAGCATGGAGAACTATAGCGCGTAAGCTGGCTTTCAGATATGCAATCCAATAATTACGCATTACATTTCGCGTTTAAAAACTAACTTTGCGGCATGCTGCCGATGGATTCCAGGGTACGAATTATGCTTGCGTCGTGGCTCATAGCGGTCCACATGTTCTCGATATATATCCTTTCCCACGAGCGTAGGGAAGAGATGGCACGACCGGGTAAGACGCAATACGAACAGAAAATTATAGCCCCGGTGAGCAATCGCTGCGCGGTGGCCACCATGCAGCGCGAGATGCGCGTGCAGCCACCCACGCTCTGCATGAAAATATGGTGGGTTCCCTTTTACGTCCCTCAGTTCACCGCATTCAGAAAAGGAGAGGTATCTACGCGTAGCGTGGTGGATGGACATTCCCGCCCGACATCTAAGATTATCAACAAAGAGGTTGTTCTCCGGCTATGAGCCATTTGGCTGCGCAGCATCGTGATGCTGCGTTTTCACACTTTTGCAGTCATATTTGGTCATTTAAAACGTTCGCAAACAAGTTGGTTTCGAACGAAAAATTGGAGGATGAATCATGCCAGAGGAAGTTAAAAAGAAAAGCAAGGTGATACTGTCCACCGTGGTGTTCATTTTGATAATGGTCATCGTAATGGTGCTGGTCTCACTGATCTAGATGTAAACTCGCTTATCTTCACGGCAAGAGTGGCCATAAACCGCCCTTGCCGTTTTTTTTAGATTGCGAGCACAGGGAAGTCATACCCCTTTAAGCCACCGCTGCCTACGCGAGTCATGTTACAAAAAAGAGTAACTTTGCAGGATAAAATTTCCATATTATAACGATGAGTACACAAGAAAATCGCGGGCGAGGCCGTCGTGGAGATGCCCCTCACCGCCAAGAGGACGAGCCTGCCAGCACGTACAGGCCTAGAACGTTGCGACCGCATCGCAGCGATGAGCAGCGCGCTGCACGGAGTCTCGATGAAAATGATTTCGC
Organism: Bacteroidia bacterium; assembly: GCA_013333195.2. Classification (GTDB taxonomy): domain Bacteria; phylum Bacteroidota; class Bacteroidia; order Bacteroidales; family CAJPTX01; genus Bacteroides_D. Next base: position 252 of record JABCPG020000092.1, on the reverse strand, counting down.
TGGGTTAGACGGACTAGAGGGTAAACCCGCAGAATACACACCGCGAGAAGAGAGCCGCGCGGACAGGGAGGAATTCCGAAGGGATGACTACCAAGAAGAGCGCAGTTCGCGCAGGGAAAGCAGAGAGGAGCGGGGGGGATTCCGAGGGGATGACCGCCGCGAGGGGAGAGGGCCCCGCAGGGAAGGCCGCGAAGAGCGCCGGGGATTCCGAAGGGATGACCGCCGCGAGGGGAGAGGGCCGCGAAGGGAAGG
>JABCPG020000091.1 GCA_013333195.2 Bacteroidia bacterium | reverse complement strand
AGCAGGCCATGGAGGAGGCGCTGGCCCAGCAGGAGGTGCGCAGGCTGGTGGCGATCCATGGGGTAGGCAACGGGCGGCTCCGGGGCGAGGTGGTACGGATTCTGCAGCGTAAGTACCCTATGTGCTCGTATCAGGATGCCTCTTTCAAGGAGTATGGGTACGGCGCCACGATGGTGCTGCTGCGACGTAAGCATTGACGGAGGGCGCGGTGGGGCGGCGGGTAGGTATATTTAGGGAAAAAGTAAGGAAAGGAGTAAGGGATGGGTTTGCAGTGTGGCATAGTGGGTCTTCCCAACGTGGGGAAGTCGACGCTCTTTAATTGCCTCTCGAGCGCGAAGGCGCAGGCGGCGAATTTTCCATTTTGCACGATTGAGCCAAACGTGGGGGTGGTGAACGTGCCGGACGAGCGGCTCGCGCGGCTCGCGGAGATCGATAGCCCCAAGCGGGTGATCCCGGCAGCGGTAGAGATTGTCGACATCGCGGGGCTAGTGGCGGGGGCTAGCAAGGGGGAAGGCCTGGGCAATAAGTTTTTAGCCAACATCCGCGAGACATCGGCCATTATCCATGTGTTGCGATGCTTCGATGATGGCAACGTGACGCATGTGAGCAATACGATAGACCCCGTGCGCGACAAGGAAATTATTGATACAGAGCTGCAACTCAAGGATTTGGAGACGCTTGACAGCCGCTTGGCCAAAAGCGAGAAGCAGGTGAAGCTGGGCAACGAGAAGGGGTTGATTAAGCAGGTGGAGGTGATGCGTAGGGTACGTGATTTTCTTGCGCAGGGCCGCTCGGCGCGGGATATGCAGCTCGATGAGGAGGAGAAGGCCGCGCTGAGGGATTTGCAGCTGCTGACGATGAAGCCCACGCTGTACGTATGCAACGTGGACGTGGCCTCCGCCGCCGCGGGGAATGCGTACGTGCGGGCCGTGGAGGATGCCATCGCGGGGGAGGACGCGCGTTTGCTGGTCATCGCCGCGCAGATGGAATCAGAGATCGCGGAGCTTGAGAGCTACGAGGAGCGGCAGCTGTTCCTGGGCGAAATGGGGTTGCACGAATCGGGGGTGGCCAAGCTGATAAAGGCCGCGTATAGCTTGCTTCGGCTCGAAACCTACTTCACGACGGGGCCCGATGAGACGCGCGCCTGGACGTTCACGCGGGGGATCAAAGCGCCGGAGGCGGCCGGTATAATCCATACGGATTTTCAGAAGGGTTTCATTCGCGCGGAGGTGATAAAGTACGCCGACTACGTGAAGCTGCGCTCCGAGGCGGCCTGCCGCGACGCGGGGAAGATCAGCGTCGAGGGTAAGGATTACGTGGTGAAGGATGGCGATATTATGCATTTCCGTTTCAACGTGTAGCGTGGGCGGTGAGTACGCGTAGATATTGGGTTTTGGCGCGGGTTGCCGCGCTGTGCGTGGCGTTGGGGCCGGGGCTGGCTGTGAAGGGGCAGAATGCGCGGATGGATAGGCCCCCGCGTCTGGTGGTGCAGCTGGTGATGGGCGGGGTGCGGGCCGATGCGCTGGAGGTGTGCTGGGAGCGGTTCGATCCCCGTGGATTTCCGCGGCTCATCACGAGGGGCACGTACTGCACGGACGCGCGCCAATCGCAGCTGATTGGGGATGAGGCGAGCGGCGTTGCTACGTTGGCCTGCGGCGCGGCGCCGAGCGTGCATGGGGTGAATTCTGAGTACTGGTTTTCGCGGACCCGAGGTGTTCGCGAGTACCTCATTGAGGACGGCGGCGAGCGGTGCGTAGGCTGCGAGGGAGAGCGCAGCGGCTATTCCCCCCGCCGGATGCTCGTGGGCACTCTTGGGGATGCGTGGCGCGGGGCGTACCCAAAGGCGAAGATATACGCGCTGTCGCTGTCGGCAACCCCCGCGGTTGTGCTGGGCGGCCGCGGCGCCGATGGTGCGTTTTGGTATAGCCACGCGGAGCGCCGAATTGTCACTTCGAGCTACTACGGTGGCGGGTTTCCCGAGTCGATTCGTGGGATTAACGATGCGCGGCGGCCTTCGCAAATGTGCGAGCAGGCTTGGATCCCCGCGCTCCCCGCGGAAGCGATGCGGGCGGTGACCCTGACGGCGCAAAGCCAGGACGCGTACGCCGACGCGATGCGCGCCTTGGCCCAGGCTGTGCGGCAGCGCGGGGTGATGCCGGAGCGCGACGCTACGGGAGGCACTTCGAAGCGTTTGCTCTTCACGCCCGCGGGTAATAGTCTTCTCAAGCAGATGGCCATAGCGCTCATAGGCGGGGAGAGGATGGGTAAGGATTCCGTGCCGGACCTGCTAAGCGTGTACTTCTCATCGATCGCGCGGGTGAATATGCTCTACGGGCCGGAGTCGCCGCAGGCTGAGGATGCGTTGCTGCGGTTGAATCAGGATGTGGCTGACCTTCTTGAGTACCTCGATGCGGCCGTGGGGGCCGGGGAGTATTTGGTGGTTCTCACCTCTGCCTACGCGTCGGACGAATCGCCGGGCTACCTGAAGCATTTGGGAATACCAAATGGGGTTTTCTCCCCGCAGCAGGCGCTATTTTTGCTTAATTCTTACCTCGGTGCTCTGTATAGCAATGGCCGGATCGCCCTGGGGTGCGTGGGGCAGCAAATATACCTCGATGAGCTGGCCATTGAGAAGCTTGGCGTTGCGATAGAGGAGGTGGAGACGCGGGCGTCGCGTTTCCTGCGGGATATGGCCGGGGTTTCGCGGGTGTACACCTCGGCGCAGCTGCTGCAGGGGGAGGTGTCGCAGGGGCGTATGGGGCGGGCGCAGGCGGGATTCCATGTGAAGCGTTCGGGTAATTTGGTAATTGACTTGCAGCCCGGGTGGATCGTGGAGTCGCCGACGGTGCCGCTGGCTGAAAACACCTCGTGTAGCTACTCGGAGCGGGTGCCGTTGGTGTGGTTTGGGTGGAAGCTGCGGGCGATGCGTTCACCGACTCGGGTGCGTCTTGAGGATGTGGCGCCGACGCTTTGCGAGTTGCTGCACATCGCCCCGCCGAACGCCTCTATGGGAAGCCCAATTGAGGCCGTGGTCGGATGGACGCGATAGAGGGCGGCCGTACCCCGCGGGGGGCATTTTTTGTATAATTAAAAAAAAGGAGTACCTTTGCACCGCTGTTGTTGATTTGGTATCGTGGCCGAGCGGTTAGGCAGAGGTCTGCAAAACCTCGTACAGCGGTTCGATTCCGCTCGATACCTCGAGGAGCGTTTTGGGGATGCCCGGATGGGTGTCCCTTTTTCGTGCTGCCGGGTGGGTGCGAAGGATTTTCCTACCATTCCGTTGGGGTGTTGCGGCGCGTTGCGCGGGTGCATCGAATCTTGATGCCGCGCTGCGTGTCGGGGCGGTTGACGGCCGTTGCCCGGCTGCGCGGGGGCGTTGCTCCTTCCGTTTACTGTTTCTATTTTGCTTGATTACCCCCTAATAGCTTCGTAGAATGGTTGTGATGGGTTACCTTTGCGCGATGAATCGTGAGCGCGACGCGGAGCGGACGTTGCCCTGCCCCGCCGAATGCTCGGGGAGTAGGCAGCGCAAGGCGTGATGCGGTTTTAAAGTGGAGAATCATATGGAGCAGTCGCCAGTGTATACGTATCCTTCCTCGTGCCGGGATTGCTATCGCTGCGTGCGGGTGTGCCCCGTTGGGGCGATTCGGGTGTCGCGCGATGTGGTGTCGGTGATTAGCGAGGAGTGCGTTGCGTGCGGGCTCTGCGTGCGGGAGTGCCCCAAGGGGCTTCAGCGGGTGCGTAGCGATGTGGAGCGGGCGGCGGAGCTGCTGCGCTCCACGCGTAGGGTTGTCGTGTCGCTCGCCCCTTCGTGGGTGAGCGAATTCCCGCACGCTACGGCTGGGTCGTTGCTTAAAGCGCTGCGGGCCTTGGGTTTTCGGCAGGTGTCGGAGATGGCGCTAGGGGCGGATATGCTCACTAGCTACGTGGCGGCGCACTATGAGCAGCATCCCTCACCGGTGGCATTCCTGCCGGTGTGCCCCGCGGCCGTGGATTTCATACAGAATCGCTACCCGCACTACACCCCTTGGATTCTCCCCGTGGCGTCGCCCCTTCTACTCCACGCGAGGCTGCTGCGGAAGCATTTTGGGGATGATGTGGCCGTTGTGGCCATCACGCCCTGCGTGGCGCAAAAGGTGGAGGCGGACCGGCATCCGGAGGTTGTGGATGTTGTGCTTACGTTCGCAGAGCTGCATAGCTGGCTTCTCGATCAGGGCCTATCCACGCGTGCGGCCGCGGGCGAGGGGGATGATGCGGCGATTGAGGAGTTCGAGCCTATCCCGGCATCGGGAGGCGCGCGGTACGCCATGCGGGGCGGCACCGTGGAGGAGCTGCAGGCACGCGTTGCGCCGGGAGCGAATGTGCGCTATAGCGTCTACTCGGGTTTCGACTCCATATGCGCCTCGCTGAATGGGCTGGAGAGCTGGGGCGCCCGCGGTAGGCTCATTGTGGAGCTTATGGCCTGCGAGGGAGGGTGCGTGAATAGCCCCGTGGCGAGCCGTCAGCAATCGCTGACGCTGCGCCAGCTCGCGCTGGTAGATTCGTATCCTATCCGCTGCGCGCTGGGCGGGCCGAATTTGATTTCCGGGGTGGATATGGGCTACGATTACCAGCAGAAAAAAGAGTTGCAGTGCGAGGTGATATCGGCGCATCAAATCGCCGAGCAGCTTAAGCGGGTGGGCCAAAGCACGCGTCAGGATAACAGCGATTGCGGTTGCTGCGGCTACGCATCCTGCCAGGATTTTGGGCGGGCCCTGTGCCGCGGAAAGGCGGAGCCTACCATGTGCGTGTCCTACCAGCGCGAGGTGGCGCAGGGGCAATTCGATGTGCTATTTAACCATATGCCGAGCGGCGTGGCGCTGGTGGACGGGTCGTTGCGGATATTGCAGATTAACTGGAATCTGGCGCGAATGCTGGGGCATAGCGTCGAATTGGTCTACGACCGTAACCCCGGGCTCGAGGGCCTTTCAGCCGAGCAGTACCTGCCGTTCCATCGCATTTTGGCCTCGGTGCTACGGAGTCGTGAAGCGGAACTTAACCAGGATCTTTCGCTGGATGGACGCGCGCTGAGCGTATCCGTTTTTTTGGTGGATCGGTTCAATATAGTCTGCGCCATTGCACGTAACCTGTACGTCAACGATGTGCGCGGCGATGAGATAGCTCGCCGTGCGGAATCGCTTATCGCTAAGAATCTTACCACCGTTCAGCAGATTGCCTACCTGCTCGGAGAGAGCGCGGCGGAGACGGAAACGGTGCTGAACTCCTTCGTGGAGTCGCTGAGTATGAAGGGGGCGAACGATGGCTAGCGAGTTGTACCACATCGATGTGGACTACGCGCAGCGGCATCACTACGGGTACCACTGCTGCGGTGATGTTTTTTTATCGCGGCGCATGGGGAAAAACGGTCGGGTAGTTGGCATTCTGTCGGATGGGCTCGGGAGCGGCGCGATTGCGAATGTGCTGGGCACGCTCACCGCTTCCATGGCGCTTGGCTTTACCCTCGCGAATCAGCAAACGGACAGGACGGCGCGCGTGATTATGGACACGCTCCCCGCGGATAGCCTCAGGCGGGTGAGCTACGCTACATTTACCATAGCGAGCGTGGAGCGCGATGGTGAAACGCAGCTGGTGGAGTTCGATAATCCCCCCGTGCTGCTCATTCGCCGCGGGGAGAGCGTGGGAATGCTGCGTGAGATGCGTAAAGTGGATACGCACGCGGCGGGCGATCGCCAGATGTATGTGTCCCACTTTTTTTTAAATGCGGGCGACCGTCTCGTCATGGTGTCTGACGGCGTAACGCACTCCGGCATGGGGCGGGCTTCGATGCCCTTTGGCTACGGGCGTGAGGCGTTGGCAGATTTTGTGCAGGAGCAGATTCGCATTGATGGCGATATATCCGCGCACGATTTGAGCGCGGCGGTGGTGAAGAGGGCAGTGCTGAACGATGTGCTACGCCCGCAGGATGACATTACGTGCGGCGTGCTGCATCTCCGCGTGCCGAGGCGTCTGCTGATTTGCACGGGGCCTCCCTACACGGATGGGCAGGATGCGGAGCTAGCCGCGATGGTGCGGGATTTTGATGGAAGAAAGATTATTTGCGGTGGCACGACGTCGGAAATTGTGGCGCGCCACTTGGGGCTCCCGGTGGAGGTGGTTCTTGGTGAGGATACCGATGGGCTGCCGCCGCGAAGTTGTATGCGCGGTGTGAATCTTGTGACGGAGGGGGTGATTACCCTTAGCCGGGTGGAGAAGATTTTGCGCACGTTGGGCCACGGCGACGGATGGGTAGGCAAGGGGCCCGCCTGGGATATCGTGCGCCTGGTAGGCCAGTCGGATAGCATACTATTCGTTGTGGGGACGCGCGTTAATATAGCGCACTACGATCCTAAGCTGCCTATAGAGCTGGAGGCCCGCCGCACGCTCGTGCGGAGAGTTGCGCGCCTGCTCGAGGAGAAGTTCAATAAATTGGTGGAGATTAAATTAATTTGAAGCGGCAGACGAACGTTAAAGGTTAAAAAGTATGGATCAAAAGATAGAGGTGAGAGTTTGCGTATGCACCCTCTGCTCGGTGATGGGGGGTAGCGATTTACAGCTGCTGGGTGAGCAGATGCCGCCGGAGTGGAAGCCGTACGTGAGGATTACGGGGAGTATAAACCTCGCGGAGTGCCATGGCGACGGTAAGACCCCCACCGCGGCGAAGCCTCCCTTCGCGTCGGTGGACGGAGTGTGCATCCAGCGGGCGGATATTCCCTCAGTGCTGCTTGCCATAGAGGCGCGGATGAAGGCGTTAAACATACATCTCTAGTTGATATATGGCTGTAGTAGCAACGAATAATGCGTCGATACTGCGTCGGGAGCTCATGACGCACCTGGTGCGGCTGCTCATTGAGGATCGGCTCGTAGAGGATATCGATAGGATCCCCATCATCATGCGCCCGCGCGATAAGATGGCCTATCGTGACAGCGTGGCGAAGGATCGGGCGGTGCTTAAATACCAGCTGATGGCCTTCCTCGGCTTTAACATTCAGGATGAGGAGGATGAGCTGGCGCCGCTTTCGACGTACGCGCGCCGGGCGCTGGATCGTCGCGAGCTCACGGATGTGATCCTTACGGTGGTGGACGAGGCGTGCTCTTCGTGCCACAAGGCGCAGCACGTGGTGACAAACCAGTGCCGCGCGTGCCTTGCGCGGCCATGCACGTTGAATTGCCCTAAGAAGACGATTGATTTCGTGGAGGGGCACGCGTACATCCATCAGGAGAATTGCGTGAACTGCGGGATGTGCAAGGAGGTGTGCCCATACAACGCGATAATCTATTCCCCGGTGCCGTGCGAGGCCGCGTGCCCGGTGGATGCCATTTTCCGCAATGAGCAGGGCGTAGAGCACATTGATGAGACGAAGTGCGTGTCGTGCGGGAAGTGCAAGGTGGCTTGCCCTTTCGGGGCCGTGATGGAGAAGTCGCATCTGGTGGAGATATTTTCGAGGAAGCGTGAGGGTCGCCCGATTGCGGTGATGGTGGCCCCGGCGATTGCCGCGCAGTTCAACACGTCGCTGGGGCGCGTTCTGCATAGCTTCAAGCTGCTGGGCTTTGATTACGTGTACGAAGTGGCGCAGGGCGCTGATGTTACCACGTCCACGGAGGCGGCGGAGCTGAGGGAGCGATTGGCAGCGGGCGCCGCGTTTATGACGACGAGCTGCTGCCCCGGGTACACCGGCACCGTGCGCCGCCATATTCCCGAGCTGGTTCCTTTCGTGTCGCACACGCTTTCCCCCATGGCGTACGCGGCGCAGATCGCGAAGCGTGAGCACCCGGAGGCGGTGACCGTTTTTGTGAGTCCCTGCTCCGCGAAGCGTTATGAGGCTTTCCACGATCCCAACGTTGATTACGTGCTGACCTTTGAGGAGTACGGAGCGTGGCTTATCGCCGCGGGGGTGGATGTGAATACGGTGATGCCGGAGCTTCCGAACGGAGACATAACGCAGGATAGCCGCTTTTACGGTCGTAGCGCGGGTGTCTTCACGGCGGTGAAAAATAAAGCGGGCGACTTTCCCATTAGGGAAAGGGTATTCAATGGGGTTGATAAGGCGGCGATACGAGAGTTGAAGCGGTTGCCAAAGAGTTCGGAATTTAATTTTGTGGAGGTGATGATGTGCGAAGGTGGGTGCATTGGCGGGCCTAATACGCTGAGCAATCCCCGCGTGGCCCTGCGCCAGCTCCAGAAGGCCAACGACGAGGCGGCCAAGGCCATTGCGGAGGCGCGCGCCAAGGAAGAGTCGGCAGGAGAACTGTAGGGCGCGCTCGGCGCGATGCGAGGGAAAGAAACGCGTTGCGGCGGGGATTCGGGCTGCGCTTCCCGACGCTGAGCGGCTGTGTGGGGTTCGTATTAAAATTTTTGCTATATTTGCGCGTTATTTGCGCTGCGAGTGGAAAGCTTTATGGGCGCGAGAGGTTTTGAGTTGTTGAATCTTGTTAGAATAGGATATCATGCAAAAGAAGAAGAGGGTATATCTGATTGCGGCGGTTTTGCTGCTTTTGTTGGTAGGCGTATGCTGCTTTTATTTTTGTAGGCGAACGGAGTCGCCCAGCGCGCCGCAAACCCCGATAGAGGCGCCCGCGCCTGAGGTGCCTGCGGAGACACCCGTAGCGCCAGAGGAACCGATGCCCACGGAGCAACCCGCTGCGCCGGTAGAGTCGAAACCCGCGGAAGAGGCGCCTAAGCCTAAGGCGGCCCCTGCAGCAAGCCCGAAGCCCGCGCCAGCTAAGCCGGCAGCTGCCCCGAAGCCTGAGCCGAAATCAGAGCCGGAGAAGCCGGCGGCGGCCGTAGAGCCGACCCCTGCCCCTGAGCCTGCTCCTGCCCCTAAGCCTGAGCCTGTCCACACGCCTAAGCCAGAGCCCGCCCCTGCGCCGGAGCCGCCGAGTAAGCCGGTGGAAAAAGAGGTCGTTGCGGATAATAATGAGATTGTAGCAAGCGCCGATGTAATGCCGAAGTTTAAGGGGGGGGATCTAAAGAAGTTTCAGGAGTACATCAATGAGAATACCATTTACCCCCAGGTGGCCGCGGAGATGGGGCTACAGGGAAGGGTAAAAGTTTCTTTTGTGGTGGAGAAAGATGGGCGAGTGAGCAACGTGAAGATTGTGAAGGGGGTTGACCCTCTGCTCGATCGTGAGGCGTTACGGGTAGTGACGAGCAGCCCAAAGTGGACGCCCGGCCAAAACGCGGGGCATCCGGTGAGGGTGTCGCAGACTGCCACTGTGCTTTTCGTGATGCGCTAGCACGCGGCCTGCCGATTTTGCGAACCGAGGAGATGTGCCGCGAGGCGTGTCTCCTCGGTTTCTTTTTTGACGCAGCTGTCGTTTGGTGTGTGGCTAGTTGATAATCGTAGTGGCGGCGTGGCTGTCTGAAGTTGAGCCTTCCCCCTACTTCTGCTGGATTCGTGCCCTCATGATGCAATTTCTTTTTTGGCAATGCCCCCGATTGCGAAGGGCTCTGAATACTCAAGAGGCGTGCGTGAAAATCGGATGTAGGAAGCCGCAAAAGTGGGCAAGGCGCGGCCGCTTCGAAGCGGCGGGTGGAAAAAACGGGTGTTTTTGAGGTCGGTAGAATGAAAAAAAAGAGATACCCAGAACGGATTCTGAGTATCTCTAGCAGTGTATTGAAGAATGCCTAAGGTATAGTAGCGAGAGACGGGCTTGAACCGTCGACCTCATGATTATGAATCATGCGCTCTAACCAGCTGAGCTACCTCGCCATTCACCCTTCCTGAGAGGTGAATCCCCCCATCAGGTTTCTAGTGCAAATGTAGGTCTTTTTTTTGAGCCTGCAAAATTCGTGGGATCTAAGTTTGTGGTAGGGAGTGTTTGGATTTAGGAGCCATAGATGGTTGTTGCTACTGCAATTGTCTAATTGTTAGCGATTTATTTTGATTCACACCGCGTAAATAACGGTTTTCTTCATGGAGAATGTGCAGGGCGTAACGCTTTAGAAGGGGGGCGCGATTGTTGACACAACCATTTATTTTTTAGTAGCTTTGCGGCCGTTAAACGATAGGTATGAGAGAGTCCTTTGATGTTGATGTGGCGCGGATGCGCTTAGTCAATACCCATACGTTGCGCGTGCGCTACGGAGAGACGGATGCTATGGGGTACGTTTACTATGGGAATTACGGCCTGTACTTTGAGGTTGGGCGGAATGAGTGTATGCGTGCCAGCGGATTTAGCTACGGTCGCCTTGAAGATGAGGGAGTTATGATGCCTGTGGCCGAGATGCATCTGCGATACTGCACGGCGGCGCACTACGATGATCTGCTCGATGTTACCACTGGGGTGGTGCAGTACGGCGGCGCGTCGCTAGTTTTTGGCTATCGAATATTGCGTCAACCTACCGGAGAGCTTATCGTGTATGGACAGACTAAAATGGCGTTCGTTGATAGCGTCACGCGTCGGCCTACCCGTATGCCGTCACGCCTCTCGTCGCTGCTGGATAGAGTTTTTGAAGAGGGTCAATAATGTTCGAGAATTGGCTGTCGGCCCTGTATACTGTCCCCGTGCTGAGCTGGTTGGGCGAGTGGAGCGAGTTAATAACGATCGTTTATTTTTTCACGATTCTTTTCACGGTAGTGATCGTGGTGCTCGATAAGAAGAGTCCGCAGACGGCCACGCTGTGGATTACGGTGCTCGTATTACTCCCGATCGTGGGGTTAGTACTCTACATGTTTTTAGGGCGAAACTTTCGGCGGCGCCCCCATCTTGGGCGTAAGGAGATGATCAATTTAGCGTACGTTGATTCACGTGTCGCCCCGTACGTTGCGCCGCTCGGCGATGAACGGAAGATTCCCCTCCTTGTCGAGCGAAAGGTGCATGTGGCTAGGCTTCTCGTCAATAACAATCGTTCCCCCGTTTTTCTTGGTAACGACGTAACGACGTACCACCATGGCTGCGATGCCTTTCCCGCGCTGCTTGAAGACATTCGCAGCGCGAAGTGGTACGTACACATGGAGTACTATTTCATAGAAGAGGACAAGATAGGTAACACTGTGGCGGATGCCCTGATTGAATGCGCCGCGCGGGGGGTGGAGGTACGCCTTATTTACGATGATGTGGGGAGCTTTGCGCTGTCGCGTCGGTACATACGCCGCCTCCGGCGCGCCGGCATACAGGTTTACCCTTTTGAGAAAGTGCGTTTCCCACTTCTCGCCATGCGCATTAACTATCGTAACCATAGGAAGATTACGGTCGTGGATGGTGCAATCGGGCATATGGGAGGGATGAATATCGCTGACAAGTACATCGAAGGGGATCCGGAGTTGGGTCCTTGGCGCGATACGCAGATACGTATTGTCGGCCCGGCGGTTACCGCGCTGCATGGGGTTTTCCTGTCCGATTGGAAGTTTGTTACCAAGCGTGAGACGCTGGACATGTATGGATACATGCCAAAGGCTATGCCCTTCTGCCGCGCCAATTACCCCATACAGATTGCGGCGAGCGGCCCGGATAGCGATTGGGAATCCATAATGCAGGCATTTTTCTTAGCTATATCACGCGCAAAGAGGTACATATACATTGCCACACCCTATTTTATTCCCAATGAGAGCATTCTCACGGCCCTGCGGGCGGCCACGCTTAGCGGTGTTGATGTAGAGATCTTGCTGCCCTATAAGAGTGATGTGAAGGCCGTGCTCTGGGCCACGCGAAGCTACGTAGGATCGTTACTTGACGCTGGCATTTCTGTCTATTTTTTTAAGGCAGGCTTTAACCACTCTAAGATAATGATGGTGGATGGAGAACTGGCTGCTGTGGGGTCAGCAAATATGGATATTAGGAGTTTCGAAGATCATTTCGAGGTAGCAGCCTTTATTTACGATGAATCTGTCACCCGCGAGCTGGAGTTACAGTTTTTGTTAGATGTTCAGGGTAGCCATCGTGTTACCCAGGAGGAGTGGACGAAGCGTCGTTTTATTGACCGGTTTAAGTATAGCGTTGCGCGGCTTTTTAGTCCCCTGTTCTAATTGCGATACTTCTGACGTACGCGATGCCCCGCTCCTGCGCAAAGCGCACGGGCGGGGCATTGCGTTTTTTCTGGAGAATGGGTTAACCCTCTAATTCTACCCTTAGCGTTATGCTTATAAAGCCGATGCTGGGGCGTTTGATATCCCCTTTAGGCTTTCCTGTTCTGCGGATGGGGAGGTAGTAGCATGGAGATGCCCCTCGAGCGATTCACGGGCGTAGGGTAGGGTAACCGTGAACTCTTTTGTGCCTGAACCCGGCAATTCGAACATCGCTCTGAAAAAGATTTGTTCACACATGGCTCTTAGCCCCCGTGCGCCGAGTTTATCTTTCTGCGCTTTGGCAACGATGTATTCTAGGACGTCTTGGTCAACCTTTAGCTCTATTCCATCGAATGCGAATAGCTGTTGGTACTGCCGTAGAATGGCGTTTTGAGGCGTTGAGAGGATGGCCAGAAGCATCTTCGCATCGAGCGGGTCGAGGGTGGCGATGATGGGCAGCCGACCCACCAGCTCGGGGATAAGACCGTAGGTGCGTAAATCTTGAGGCCCGATATACGATAGTAGGTTCTGTAAATTGACGTTAGCCCGGCTCTGCTGCGCCATGAACCCAATCGTCTGCGTGTTCATACGATTGGCTATATGCCTCTCGATGCCATCGAATGCTCCGCCGCAGATAAAAAGGATGTCTTTCGTATTTACCTGTATCATCTTTTGGTCGGGATGCTTCCTTCCCCCCTGGGGAGGTACGTTGACGATGGTACCCTCCAGGATTTTAAGTAGGGCCTGTTGGACTCCCTCACCGGACACGTCGCGCGTTATGGAAGGATTATCGCCTTTGCGCGCTATTTTATCGATTTCATCGATGAAAATAATGCCGTGTTCTGTGAGTGGAACGTCGTAGTCTGCCGCTTGCAGAAGCCGGGTAATTATACTTTCGACATCTTCGCCAACGTACCCTGCCTCCGTTAGGACGGTGGCATCCACGATGGCGAAAGGTACTTTCAGCATTCGCGCTATCGTTTTTGCCAAAAGCGTTTTCCCCGTGCCGGTAGTCCCTACGAGAAGGATGTTACTTTTCTCCACCTCAACCTCCGATGTGGCCTCTGTAAGGATCCTTTTGTAATGGTTGTAGACGGCTACGCTTATGAATCGCTTGGCCCGCTCTTGGCCAACCACGTATCGATCGAGGAACTCTTTAATCTTGATTGGCGTCATGAGTTCATTGGCAGAAAGATCATTTGAGAATCCGGGTTGCTCCTGCCGATCCTTTGCCAGTAGGTAATCGTGAATCTCTTCCACGCATTGCGTGCAGATGTAACCTTCGCGTCCCATAATTAGCTGGCAATCGCTCCCGCTCCTTCCGCAAATGACGCAGCTCGGCGTTTTAGTCTCTTTTTCAGGCATGTGTTCAATTTATTTCCGTTACGAAGGTACGAATTCCCTCCGTATTGGGCGTGCGGCGCTCGTTACTCCTCGCCGTTCTCCTCTTGCAGCCGTTTTAGGTCCGACATCTCTATGAGATGCGCGCTAACGGCGTAGATAGTCATCCCTGGTATAGTTTTTATACCGAGCTTCTCGGCGATATTTTTTCGATGCGATGTTACGGTGTGCTCGCTAATATACAGCTCCTTACCAATTTCCTTCGCGGTCTTTCCGAGCACGAGTAGGCGTAGCACCTCCACCTCCCGGGCGCTTAGCCGGGGGTGTTGCGCGTGCGTCTCCTCCCAGCCCATGATGTAGGCGGAAAGTTGTTTTAAAGCCTCTTCCGGCGGTGTGTACACATCAATGATGCCATCGAAATGACGCAGCATCAAAGGGGGGCATAGCGTTGATTGCAGCGCCACGATGGCCACGCTTGGGAAGTCGCGACGTATCCGCTGGAGTAGCTTCGCATCGAGGCACGCTAAGGTCGGATTGATAATTATTGCCCGCAGGCTCGCCTTGTGCCTCTCTACGATGGCACGCTCCCAGTAGGGATGCGTCTCAATCGAAAGCGTTGGGTACTGCGCGCGTAAGAGCGCGGATAGGCCGCAGGCGAGCAATGTTTGTGGCTCTATGATAATGAACGTTGGATTCTGCTTTACTTGTACCATCGTTGCTCCTCTCGCTCCACTAGCGGAATCAAAATTTGGTCCTCTATGCATGTGTGGATATTAAGGTCCTCGCCGAGCGTTGCGATGTCTAAAAAAATTTTCCTCCGCAGAGCGTACTCTTGGCTCGTGGGTAGAAATTTTATCAGTAGACTTTTGAGATCGAGCAGGGCATCCTCGATGTCGCTATGTTGGCGCTTATACTCCTTCACGCTGTAGCGTTTTTGCTCGCGGGTCGCGTCGCTGGGGGGAGCCTGCGCGAGCCGGATCATGTAGGGGAAGGCCACGTCGCGCTCGTAGGCAAAGTGGCGTTCCACCTCCCGTTTATAGTTCGAAAAAAACTTTTTTAGCAGATTGCCGCTCCCGTCGCCCGCATCGTCCAGCACTTGGTCAAACGATCTCTGGATGGAGGGGGTCGCCTCCTGGCTGAAATAATCGTGCGAGCATAGCAGAAAGTTCACAAGGATGGGGATATCATCCGTTTGGAGGTGCTCCTGCATGTTGGGTGAATGGTCAATCGTGACGTGCAGCAGGCTTATGAGTAGGGCCGGCCTCACCCCCTGCGCGGTGCACACCTCGGCGAGCGTGGCGTTGTGCATACCCATGGGGATTCCCAGCCGTTCGAATACATTTATTGTCGATGGGTGTTGCATCAGCACGTCGCCCGCCACCATGCCTTCATGTATTTGTGTCATATCTTTAGCCTTCTTGCCCCATGTGTTAGCCCTTTGCTATCTACAAACGTGTTTAAACTTTTTTAGGAACTTGGAGATAAACCCTAATAAGAGCATTCCAATCCAAGTTACATCGAGATACTCGTATCTCATTATCAAATCTTTATACCCGTCGAGCCAACCATTTGCTTGTTCAATTTTAAACCTATTTTTGTACAATTCTTCATCAAAATAAACATCTGGTTGCTCTCCATTTCGGGGATTAGGTTTAATATTTGCTATAATTTCTTTGCTTCCTAATTTTTCCTACACTTAAAAAGGGAATAATCCAATTATTTATTGTATCATTGCCCAAAGTTTCTGACTTTTGGTGTTCTTTTTTTTTCAAACACAAAATTACTAATTTTCGGGAACTTTTACTTCTCTAAAAAGTTTAAACAGCTTCTATAAAAAATGAGCAACTAAGATACTTTAACGGGACAGTACTGACCTAATTTTGAAAAAGCCTATCCCAATCATCTAAGACTCTGTCTTCTCTTATCTTCCTATCAAAAAAATAATCTCTTCTGTTTGAGTTAATTACATTATTTTTTATGGTTTTGCATTTTAAATTAGCTGTTTATTGCCAAAACAAAATTAAAATATAACTAAATTATTATATGTCAAGTACAGTACAGAGAGCTGAATTGCAAGCCGCTATTTGGAAAATCGCTAATGAGGTGCGTGGCGCTGTAGATGGTTGGGATTTTAAACAATTTGTATTAGGAACCCTTTTCTATCGTTTTATCAGCGAGAATTTTACTAATTTCATCGAAGGTGGTGATGAGAGCGTGCAATACGCTCAGCTGCACGATAGTGCTATTACACCCGAAATAAAAGACGACGCTACCAAAACCAAAGGCTATTTTATTTACCCCTCTCAGCTGTTTGTGAATATAGCTAAAAATGCAAATACTAATTCCAATCTCAATACCGATTTAGCGGCTATCTTCTCGGCTATCGAAAGTTCCGCCAATGGCTACCCCTCCGAAACAGATATCAAAGGTCTCTTTGCCGACTTCGATACTACTTCCAACCGCCTTGGCAATACCGTTGAAGAAAAAAACAAACGACTTGCAGCTGTGATTAACGGTGTGGCAAGCCTTAGCTTTGGCGATTTTGAAAACCACCAAATCGACCTCTTTGGCGATGCTTATGAGTTCCTCATCTCCAACTATGCTGCCAACGCAGGCAAATCGGGAGGGGAGTTCTTTACCCCTCAGAATGTTTCAAAACTCATTGCGCAGTTGGCATTGTTAGGACAAACTTCAGTAAACAAGATTTACGACCCTGCTTGTGGGTCGGGCTCTCTGCTACTACAAGCTAAAAAACACTTCGATGACTACCAGATCGAAGAGGGCTTCTTTGGGCAGGAAATCAATCATACTACCTACAACTTGGCGCGTATGAATATGTTCTTGCACAATATCAATTATGACAAATTCAATATTGCATTAGGCGATACGCTCATAAATCCTTGCTTTGGTGATGAAAAACCTTTTGATGCCATCGTTTCCAATCCTCCTTATTCGGTGAACTGGATAGGCAGCGATGACCCTACCCTTATCAACGATGACCGTTTCGCTCCCGCAGGCGTATTAGCTCCAAAATCTAAAGCCGACTTTGCCTTTGTGTTGCATTCCCTCAGCTACCTTTCCGCTAAAGGACGCGCGGCTATCGTATGCTTCCCTGGTATTTTTTACCGTGGAGGCGCCGAACAGAAAATACGCAAATACCTCATCGACAACAACTATGTAGAAACCGTTATCGCCCTACCGCCCAACTTGTTCTACGGTACCAGCATTGCCGTGAATATATTGGTGCTTTCCAAACACAAATCCGATACCCGTACCCAATTCATCGATGCTAGTGGTGAAGACTTTTTTAAGAAAGAAACCAATAACAACGTACTGACTGATGACCATATAGCGCGTATCGTTAGCATTTTTGCTGACAAAGAGCCAGTGCCTCACACCGCTGCGATGGTAGACAACCAGCAGATAGCCGACAATGACTACAACCTATCGGTTAGCTCGTATGTAGAGGCAAAAGACACCCGCGAGGTGATAGATATTCAGCAACTCAACACTGAAGTAGCACAAACCGTAGTGCGTATTAATGAGCTGAGGGCTGATATTGAGGGGATTATTAGAGAAATAGAAAGCTAATAGATAAATATGGAAGCGCAAAAAGGAGAGTTTATTCTTTATCAGCGTGAAGATGGTGCGGTACAGATAGATGTAAAGGTAGAAGGTGAGACCGTATGGCTCACACAAGAACAGATGGCTGCATTGTTTGGAAAGGGGCGCACCACCATAACAGAGCATATTTCCCATATTTTTGAGGAAGGAGAATTGGATGAAAAAGTGGTATGTCGGAATTTCCGACACACCACTCAAAAAACTTAAAAGCATTAGAGAAAAACACGGCTAAGCTATTGAAAACGAAACGCAAATAACAACCTATGACGCAAGAACCCAACATATTCCCTTATATAGAACGCCTCCTGCAAGGCGCTGAAGTGGTATGGAAACCACTGGGAGAGGTAGCGGAGATTAAGACAGGACAAACTGTAAGTAAGAATATTATTGCAGAAAATACAGGAAATTATCCAGTTATTAATAGCGGACGTGAACCTCTTGGATTTATCAATACGTGGAATACAGATAACGATCCTATCGGAATTACTTCTCGAGGAGCAGGAGTAGGTTCTGTTACTTGGCAAGAAGGTAAATATTTTCGAGGAAACTTGAATTATTCTGTAAGTATTCACGACAGCTCAATACTTGACACAAGATTTTTATATCATTTGTTGCTTCAGATGCAAATAGATATTCAAGCATTATGTACTTTTCAAGGAATACCTGCCTTAAATGCTGCAAACTTAAAAAAACTCTCTATCCCCCTTTCCCCTCTTCCTGTTCAGCAAGAGATTGTTCGTATTTTGGACAAGTTCACCCAGCTGGAGGCGGAGCTGGAGGCGGAGCTGGACTGCCGCAAGCGGCAGTATGAATACTATCGTAATAAGTTGCTGACTTTCAATGAATTAGAAAACGGGGGGGGTGTTGAGATAGTTTGGAAAACATTGGATCAAATTTCAGAAAATTTAGATTCTAAAAGACAACCTATTACAAGCGGCTTCCGCACATCAGGAAAAATCCCTTATTACGGAGCTTCGGGCGTTGTTGATTATGTAGAGGACTATATATTTGATGGTGATTTTTTACTTATTTCTGAAGATGGTGCTAATTTATTAGCTAGAAATACTCCTATTGCATTTAGTGTTTCGGGAAAAATCTGGGTAAATAATCATGCCCACATTTTAAAATTTAGAACTTACGAAGAGCGACGATTTATTGAATTTTATTTAAATAAAACAGATTTAGCTCCTTATATTTCAGGTGCAGCACAGCCTAAATTAAATAAGAAAAATCTAAATAGCATTAGATTTCCAATCCCCCCATTAAAAGAACAACAATACATTGTCACTATTCTTGATAAGTTTGATACTTTGGTCAATTCTATCAGTGAGGGGCTGCCCAAAGAAATAGCCCTACGCAGAAAACAATATGAGTATTATAGGGAGAGATTATTGTCGTTCCCTAAGCAATAAAAACCATTAAGCAAGTTTTGCCCCTTGCTAAGCAAGGAAGAAATGCAACTATAACTAACTGAAAATCAACATTAAAATTTAAATAAGCAAGTTTTACCCCTAAATAAGCAAGTTTTTAACAATGACCTACAACACTATCGCCGAAACACAAAACTACATCGTTTTAGAAAATTATACGAAGCTCTCTAAAGTGAGCGAAGCTCCTGCTACTTACCAAAGCGAAAATGCGTTAGAACGCGAATTTATAGAGGATTTGGTAGGGCAAGGCTATGAATACCTGCCGCAGCTTACTACCCCCACAGCTCTCTTGGCAAATGTGCGCACACAGCTGCAAAACCTCAACAGCGTAACCTTCTCCGATGCCGAATGGGCGCGCTTTGTAGAGGAATATTTAGATGCCCCCAGCGATAACTTGGTAGAAAAATCGCGCAAACTCCACCGCGATTATATCTACGACTTTGTGTTCGACGATGGGCATATACAAAACATCTATTTAGTAGATAAGAAAAATATCATTCGCAATAAGGTACAAGTAATCAACCAGTTCGAACAGAAATGCTCTCACGCCAATCGCTATGATGTAACGATTTTAGTGAATGGGTTGCCCTTAGTGCAAATCGAACTCAAAAAACGAGGCGTGGCCATCCGCGAGGCGTTCAACCAAGTGCATCGCTATAGCAAGGAGAGTTTCAACAGCGAGAGTTCATTGTACAAATACTTGCAACTATTTGTCATTTCCAACGGTACCGACACCCGCTATTTCGCCAACACTGTAAAGCGCAATAAAAACAGTTTCGACTTTACGATGAATTGGGCAAGAGCCGATAATACGCTTATCAAAGACCTTAAGGATTTTACCGATACCTTCTTCCAGAAAAACACTTTGTTACAGGTGTTGCTCACCTTTTCGGTGCTTGATGTAAGCGACACGCTACTGGTGATGCGCCCCTACCAAATAGCCGCTACCGAGCGACTGCTTTGGAAGATTAAAAGCGCCTATCAGGCGAAACATTGGAGCTCTCTCGAGGGAGGGGGGTATATATGGCACACTACAGGTTCGGGCAAAACGCTTACGAGCTTTAAGGCTGCCCAATTGGCTACCCAGCTCGATTTTATTGATAAAGTGTTCTTTGTGGTAGACCGCAAGGATTTGGATTATCAAACGATGAAGGAGTACCAACGCTTTTCGCCCGATAGTGTAAATGGTTCGGGTAGTACTGCCGGACTCAAACAGAATTTAAACAAGAACGATCATAAAATTATCGTTACTACCATCCAAAAACTCAATAACCTGATGAGGAGCGAAGAGCACTTGCCGGTATACGACCAGCAAGTTGTTTTCATCTTCGATGAGGCGCACCGTTCCCAATTTGGCGAAGCGCAAAAGAACCTTAAAAAGAAGTTCAAAAAATACTACCAATTTGGTTTTACAGGTACCCCTATTTTCGCCGAAAACGCGTTAGGCAGCGAAACTACAGCCAGCGTATTTGGTCGCGAGCTGCACGCCTATGTGATTACCGATGCCATTCGCGATGAAAAGGTGCTGAGGTTCAAAGTAGATTACAACGATGTGCGTCCGCAATTTAAGGGTATAGAAACTGAGCAAGATGAAGCCAAACTTAGTGCTGCCGAAAACAAACGCCTCTTGCTACACCCCGAACGTATCAAAGAGATTTCTACCTATATTTTGCGCAATTTCCGCCTCAAAACTCATAGAAATGAGGGTAGTAATAAGGGGTTCAATGCGATGTTTGCCGTGAGCAGTGTAGAGGCGGCCAAATGCTACTACCAAGAGCTCAACGCCTTGCAAAAAGATAGTGACAGACCGCTCAAGATAGCCACTATCTTTTCCTATGCTGCCAATGAAGAACAGAACGCTATAGGTGACATTACCGACGAAACTTTCGATCCTACGGCTATGGACGTTAGTGCCAAAGAGTTTTTGGAAAAAGTCATTGCCGACTATAATGCAATGTTTAAAACAAGCTTTTCATTAGAGAGTAAATCGTTTGAAAACTACTATCGCGATTTGAGTAACCGTGTAAAAAATCAAGAAGTCGACCTGATGATAGTAGTGGGTATGTTCCTCACTGGTTTTGATGCCCCTATGCTCAATACCCTGTTTGTAGACAAAAACTTGCGCTATCACGGACTTTTGCAGGCTTATTCTCGCACTAATCGCATTTACAACAGCACTAAGAGCTTTGGTAACATTGTTACTTTCCGCGATTTAGAAAAAGCTACAATCGATGCTATTACCCTTTTCGGCGATAAGAGCACCAAGAATGTAATCCTCGAAAAAAGCTACCAAGAGTATCTTGAGGGCTTTACAGATATTATTACTGGTAAAGCTTGCCGAGGCTATAACGAAATTGTAAAAGAACTAAAAGAACAATTCCCCGACCCTGATGAGATTCACACCTCAGCCGATAAAAAAGCCTTTGTAAAGCTTTTTGGTGAATATTTGCAGGTGGAAAACATCTTGCAAAACTACGATGAGTTCGCCCATCTCAAAGCGCTGCAAACCATTGATAAAAACGACCCTGAAGCGCTAAAAACCTTTGCTGAAGAGCATTTCCTCACTGAAGAGCAAGTTGCCTCTATGGTACAATTAGAGGTACTCAAAGACCGATTAGTGCAAGACTATAAGTCCACTTATAACGATATACGTGATTGGGTAAGCAAGGAACGTGAGAACGCAGCGCAAGAAAAACAGTTAATTGACTGGGAAGAGGTGGTTTTTGAAGTAGATTTGCTCAAATCTCAAGAAATAGACCTCGATTACATCCTCGAACTCATCTTAGAACACCACAAAAAGAATAAAAACAAAGAGGCTTTGGTAGAGGAAGTGCGCCGCATTATCCGTGCCAGCATAGGTAACCGCGCTAAGGAAAGCCTTATAGTAGATTTTATCAACGAAACTAATTTAGATACTATTGACGACAAACCGACTATCATAGCAGCGTTCTTCTCTTATGCCCAAGAACGACAAAAAGCTGAAGCGGCTGAGCTAATCGCGGAAGAAAACTTAAATGAAGAAGCTGCCAAACGATATATACAGCTTTCTCTAAAACGAGAATATGCTAGCGAAAATGGCACTGACCTCAATAGTATTTTGCCAAAAATGAGCCCGCTAAACCCACAGTATCGAACTAAAAAACAAACTGTCTTTCGCAAAATATCTGGTTTTGTAGAAAAGTACAAAGGCGTAGGAGGTGAATTTTAAAGGAAAAATTATAGATATAGAATATAGATAAAACACATCTGGGAGGATTTCCTTTTTGGAGACCGCTGCAAAATTATTTTCAGGATGTGTTGTCTAAGTTGCTTTTATTCAGCAACTTTGCACTATGAAAAAGCCAATGAGTACCACGTCCCTCTTCGACATCTTATCAGATGTGCGGGGGACCAAGCTGACCAAGATTGCGCAGATTGTTAGGGTTATAGACTGTGTTCGCTGCGTTTTTGTTCACATTTTACGCGGTGTTTTGTGCGCTTTCAGCCTGCGCGCTACCAGAAGTTTTTGCAATCATTATGTACCCTCTTACCGTTCCCGCTTGAAGCGGAGCGCCATTCCGCGCGGAGCACCCACGATGCCGCGCCCCGCCTCCCAGACGAGTTCTCCATTCACGAAGGTAGATTTGACCTTGTAGTGGAACGATAGCTCCTCGTAGGGCGACCACCCGCATTTCCCGATCGCCGCATCGTTCCGTTGCGCCCTACGGTATTTTTGCAGCAGCACGAGGTCCGCGTAGAATCCCTCGCGGATGTACCCCCTTTTCTCCACGCCGTACAGATCGGCCGGGGCATGCGCGTAGAGGCGCGCAACATCGGTTGCAGAGAGCTTCTTTTTGGCTACGAGCTCCATCGTGGCCACCAGGGCGTACTGCACTGAGGGTATTCCCGACGGGCAGCTGGCGTACGGCGCCGCCTTCTCTTCGAGAAGATGGGGCGCATGGTCTGAGCCTATGGTTGCGAATAGACCCTCGGCGAGGCCCCGCACGATGGCTTCCCGGTCCTCTCTATACTTGATGGAGGGATTGCATTTTATCTTACCGCCGAAATGCTTATAGTCGTTAGCGCTGAAAGTGAAGTAGTGGGGACACGTTTCTGCGCTCACCCGCTCTTCCCCTTGGCCCTTCAGCTCCTCGAGGTACTGCGCCTCGAGCGCGGAGGATACGTGCATAATGTGCAGCCGCGCGTGGCTCTGCCTAGCGAGGCGCACCGCGGTTTTTACGCTTTCGAGGCACGCCACGTCGCTTCGTATGGCGGCGTGCTCCTTGAAGGGGATGGCATCGCCGTATCGCTGCTTGGCATCGTCGAGGTTGCACCCTATGAGTAAATCGCTTTCGCAGTGCGTGAGGATTGGGAGGGGGGAAGCCTGAAAGATGGGAAGGAGGGCCTCCGCCTCCACCTGCATATTGCCTGTAGAGGCCCCCATAAAGACTTTCACGGCCGGCACCACGGTGCAATCAACGTTGCGAATTTCGTCTAAATTGTTGCTCGAAGCTCCGAGGTGGAACGCAAAATTCGCGTAGCTTCGCCCCGTAGCTGCGCTGGCGCGCGCCTCGATGGCGGCGCGCGATAGCGTGGCGGGTTTTGTGTTAGGCATATCCATGTAGGAGGTTATGCCGCCCGCCACTGCCGCTTTCGATTCGCTTTCCACATCCCCCTTTCGCGTTAGCCCAGGCTCTCGGAAATGCACGTGCTCATCGATGGCGCCGGGCAGCAGATACGCGCCGCCCGCATCTACCATTTTACAGCCGCTCGGGTACTCGTCCCCATGGAATACCCGCTCGATCATCCCCTGCGCATCGATCGTTACGCCTCCGCGGAATTCCTTCCCCTCGTTGGCAATGAGGGCATTGCATATTGTAAAAGGTTCCAAGGTCTTCCTCCTAGTTAGCGCTTCGCGTCGAGCGGTACTTTACGCGCATGCGCAGCACGCCCCACAGGGCTTCCGAGAAGATACCTCCGCTCATCTTCGACTTGCCGCGCAGCCGATCGGTGAAGTAGATCGGCACCTCCTCAATCGTATAGCCTAGACGGTAGGCGTAGTATTTCATTTCGATCTGAAAGCCGTAGCCGTTCATGTGGGGACGGAGGGCTAGAATCTTTTGCAAGGCTTCTGCCCGGTAGCACACGAAGCCCGCGGTGGTATCTTTCACCGGCATCCGGGTCACCAGGCGCACGTAGAGAGAGGCGCAGTACGACAGGAGAATCCTGCGCCATGGCCAGTTCTTAACGCGGAAGCCATTCCTATAGCGTGAGCCCACCGCCACGCTGGCGCCTCGGGCCTCACACGCGTGCAGCAGGCGAGGCACATCGGTAGGGTCGTGCGAAAAATCGGCATCCATCTCGCAGATATGCGCGTAGGCGTGCGACAAGCCCCAGTTGAAACCCGCGATGTAGGCCGAACCGAGCCCCTGTTTACCCGCGCGTGAAAGCAAGAAAACCCGATCCGCATGGCGCTGTTGCATCGCCTTCACGGCGGCGGCAGTCCCATCCGGCGAGTTATCATCCACGATTAGAACGTGCGCCCCCACCTCCAGGGCCAGCACGGCCTCGATTATAAGCGTAACGTTCTCAATTTCGTTGTAGGTGGGTATTACTACCAGCAGCCTACCGCCTGTGTCCTTTTGCCCTTCTTCCATTTAGTTGCTTGGTTTTATCG
>JABCPG020000090.1 GCA_013333195.2 Bacteroidia bacterium | reverse complement strand
TTTATCTTCACTCTTTCCTTTCTCGCAGCTCTTTCTATCTCTCCTCAATGGTCACCTCTTTGAGGTTCTCGCAGCCCTTGAATGCATAGCGTCCAATGGTTTGCGCGCCGATTTTGAGGGAGGACAGTGCGTCGCACCCCTCGAATGATCCCTCGCCTGAAAAGGTATTCTCGTTCCCCACTACGGTTTCCACCGAGGCGGGGATGACTAGCGACTTGATGCTCTTGCATCCGTAGAAGGCTTGGTAGGCGATGGTCTTCACGCCTCCCTCAATGGTCACCTCCTTGAGTTTTTTGCAGTCCTTGAAGGCCTTGCTCCCGATGGTCTCAATGCCGCCGCTAATGGTCACTTTAGTCAGGCCTCCACCATATCTTGTAAATGCATCCTCTGCGATTTCGACAATCTTTTTATTATCTATTAGGGCGGGGATGCGGATATCTCCAACCGTTTCATCTTTCGGCTTAATCCGATACGCTTCGCTGCCATCCACTTTCTGTACCAACCACTTTACGCCGTCTACATCGTATTCCGTCCAACCTTGCTGTGCTTGCCCCTTTGCATTCCATGCGCCCAGCGCAAAAAGCACCATTAGTGCCATCACTCGTACGAACTGCATCATAATTCTATCCAATTGTTTTAAGTGCATCGTCAAATCAACCGCGAAGGTAAGTAAAGTTTTTTTTGATACGACACCTCCGTCGTCCGTTGACCGATTCTTTGCGCATTCATACTGCTTTAGGCGTACATTTCCGTAGGGCAATAATCAGAAAGTGCACCGCGCCGCGGCTCCCAATCGACTCCCTTAGACCCGTATCTAGGTCGCATCAAACCCAATTATCTCCGAGAATAATTGGGTTTGATGCGAAGGGGGGACGTGGTAGATGGGGTAGGCATGCGCTGCGCATTGGCGGGGGACGTTTATGGATTGCATTTCACATCAGTGCGCCATCTAGAACAAAAACAAAGGTTGGTTGTTTCATAGCGTGAGGGGGCGAGAGGGAGAGCTGGTGAGGAGAAGGCAAGAAAAGGACGGAGATGGCAGAGCTGCATGAATTTGATGAAGAGGCGAAGTTGCTAGATGCTGTGACCGGCGGGGAGTACAAATATGGCTTCACGACGGCTATTGAGACGCATGCGATTGAGAAGGGATTAAATGAGGACACGATACGTACGATATGGCGTATAAAGGGCGAACCGGATTGGATGCTGGAACGTCGGCTAAATGCGTATCGCTACTGGCGAACCCTGCGGATGCCAGATTGGGCGTATCTGCGAATTCCTCCGATTGACTACGACGAGATCGTGTACTACGCGGCGCCGGGGCGCGAGAAGAAGAAGAGTTTGGAAGAGGTGGATCCCGAGATATTGGATACATTCAATCGTCTCGGGATTCCACTGACGGAGCAGAAGATGCTGGCTGGGGTGGCAGTAGATGCGGTGATGGACAGTACGTCGGTCGCCACAACGTTTCGTGAAAAATTGGCAGAAGAGGGCATAATATTTTGCTCTATGGGCGAGGCGATTAGCAACCATCCTTCGTTGGTAAAAAAATATCTAGGGACGGTGGTGCCGTCGACGGATAACTATTTTGCCGCATTAAACGCCGCAGTTTTCAGCGATGGTAGCTTTTGCTACGTGCCAAAGGGGGTGCGTTGCCCGATGGAGCTGAGCACGTATTTTCGGATTAATGCAGAGGGTACAGGCCAGTTTGAGCGAACGTTGATAGTGGCAGATGAGGGGGCGTACGTTTCCTACCTAGAGGGGTGTACCGCCCCGCGTAGAGATAAGAATCAGCTAGACGCGGCGGTAGTTGAGATTGTGGCCGAAGAGCAGGCGGAAGTGAAGTATTCCACAGTGCAGAATTGGTATCCCGGCGATAAGGAGGGTAGGGGCGGCATTTACAACTTTGTGACAAAGCGTGGAGTGTGCAACGGATATAAAAGTAAGATTTCGTGGACCCAGGTAGAAACGGGGTCCGCGATTACGTGGAAGTATCCGAGCTGCGTGCTTAAAGGCGACCATTCGGTGGGAGAGTTTTACTCTGTGGCAGTGACCAATAATGCGCAGCAGGCGGATACTGGAACGAAGATGGTGCATTTGGGGCGTGACACGAAGAGCGTGATAATATCAAAGGGGATTTCGGCGGGGCGGAGTGAAAATAGCTACAGGGGGCTGGTTAAGGTAGCGAAAAATGCGCAGAACGCTCGAAACTTCTCGCAGTGCGATTCGTTGCTTTTGGGCGATAGGTGCGGGGCTCATACGTTTCCGCTGCTAGATGTGGCCAATGAGACGGCGGTGATTGAGCATGAGGCGACGACCTCGAAGATTGGCGAGGATCAGATATTTTACTGCAATCAACGTGGAATCGATACGGCGGCCGCGGTGGCGCTGATTGTGAATGGGTACGCGAAAGAGGTGTTGAGTAAGCTTCCGATGGAATTTGCGGTAGAGGCGCAAGCACTTTTGCAGATTACGCTGGAGGGCAGTGTGGGGTAGGGTTAGATAAATACATATGTAATAATGGCGATGGAACTGTTGCGAGTAGAGGGATTGCACGTACGAGTAGAGGGCAAGGAGATTCTGCGAGGAGTGGATTTGGAGGTAGGAGCAGGAGAGGTTCATGCTATCATGGGGCCGAACGGCTCCGGGAAGAGTACGCTTGGATCAGTGCTTGCGGGACGTGGGATTTACGAAGTTACTGCGGGTAAGGTGACATTTGATGGGAAGGATTTACTGTCGATGGCGCCGCAGGATAGGGCTAGCGAGGGTCTCTTTTTAGGGTTTCAATATCCGGTAGAGATTCCAGGGGTAAGCATGGTGAATTTTTTGAAGGCTGCGTTGAATGCGCAGCGTAAGTACCGAGGAGAGCCAGAGCTTTCAGCGGCAGATTTCCTTAAACTGATGAAGGAGAAAAAGCAGCTTGTAGAGCTGGATACCTCATTGACCGGGAGAGCTGTAAACGAAGGTTTTTCAGGGGGAGAGAAGAAGCGCAACGAGATATTCCAGATGGCGATGCTAGAGCCTAAACTGGCGATACTCGATGAGACGGATTCAGGCCTAGATATAGATGCGTTGCGCGTGGTGTCACGCGGGGTCAATGCCCTGCGTTCCGCGCAGAGAGGAATAGTGCTGATTACGCACTACCAGAGGTTGCTGGATTATATAGTGCCTGATTTTGTCCACGTGCTATACCATGGTAGGATTGTGAAGACGGGGCCGAAAGAATTGGCAATGGAGCTTGAGGAGAGGGGTTACGATTGGATTAAAGAAGGGGAGTAAAAGGGAGAACGGATCGGATGAAGCTATCGAGTGAGACGTTGTTGCACAGTTTGACGCGGCGCGACGTACCTCTTCTGGGAGGCGAGAGCGCGGTGTTTTCGAATGCGCGATCCGTAGCGCGCGATTCGTTAGGGCGGTTTGCTAAAGAAACGAATCTCCGTGAGAGCTATCGGTACTTTTCCCCGTACGCGAATCGCTGGATGGATATGGATTGGCATAGTCCGATTGGTAGGGAGTTGCGTGATGCGGACTATCGCTGCGGGTGCGGTCACGATTTTCCGGACTTGGAAGTCCATAAGATATACGTGCATAACGGTTGTTGCTCCGTGGGGGAAGGCAATTTTCTTTCAGTGCATCCGAGTGGATTGATTTACGGGAGTTTCGCGGAGGCTTCGAAGCGTTACCCGCGAATTGTTGAGCAGTGGTATTCCCGGCAGACGATAGGGGCAGAGGATGATTTTGTGCGTAGGAATACGCTCCTAGCGGAAGATGGTGTGTTTGTGTATATCCCGCGAGGCGTGCGTGTAGAGCATCCCTTCCAGATTATTTTGACGTTGGATGCGTGCGAAGCGCAGTATTTGGAGCTTAGAAACCTTTTTGTGGTTGAGGAGCAGGGAGAGGCGAGCGTGGTTTTTTGCGACCGCACGCAATCCCCTGTGGCTTACTTCACGCAGCAGGTGTCGGAATGCTTCCTGGGCGCTGAGGCTGGTCTAAATTTTGTTCTGTTGCAGAATCAGCATGATGAGGCATTGCAGATGCATCATGTGTACGCTGAGCAGCGAGAGTCGTCGCGCTTTGTGTCAAACGCGTTTACTGTGCGGGGCGGTGCGGTGCGTAATAATATTTATGTGACGCTGCAGGGGCAGAATGCTCGGACGACATGTAATGGGTTGGCGTTGGTTGATGCTGGGCAGTACGTCGATATGCATACCAATGTGCGCCATGCGGTGGAACGCTGCGAGAGCAACCAGCTATACAAGACGGTTGTGGATGGGGGGGGCGAATCGAATTTTTATGGTGTGATAGATGTGCAGCGCGGAGCGCAGAAGACGGAGGCGTACCAGCGTAACGCGAACCTATTGGTTTCTCCTGGGGCTAAGGTGCACACGAAGCCGCAGCTTATAATACATGCGGACGATGTAAAGTGTTCCCATGGGGCGAGGGTGGGCCAGTTTGATGAAGATTCGCGTTTTTACATGATGCAACGTGGTTTGGATCCCGAGGCGGTGAATCATCTTTTGATGCAAGGGTTTGTGGAGGATGTGATAGGGATGCTACCCGTTGCGCCGTTGCAAACCTTGGTGCGCGAAGTGGTTGGAGAGCGCCTTCGAGGTAAGGTTTCTTCCTGCTGATGAGGAGTGTTTTATAGAATTCGCTTTTTCGAAAAGAAGAAAGGAGTGAGAATGTTCGACGTAGAGCGAGTACGGTGCGATTTTCCGTTGCTTACGCAGGAGGTGAATGGGCGGCCGTTGGTTTATTTGGATAATGGAGCTACGACCCAGAAGCCGCTGCGCGTGGTGCAGGCGATGGAGAAGGTGCTATGGACCGACAATGCGAATATACATAGGGGAGTTCACACGTTAAGCCGTAGGTCCACGGCGCATTACGAGGCAGCAAAGCAGTCGGTGCGAGATTTCATAAATGCTCCTCTCCACGAAGAAATTATTTTCACTAGCGGTGCGACGGAATCGCTAAATTTAGTTGCGAACATTCTTTGCGAAGGTCTTTTTTCGGAGGGGGACGAGATTGTGGTTTCCGAGCTGGAACATCATTCCAATTTGGTTTCCTGGCAGTTAGCGGCGAAGCGATACGGGCAACGGGTAGTGAAGTGGCCGATGCGTGAGGATGGAACGCTCTCTCTGGATGATTTGCGAAGCGTGATGACATCGCGAACGCGCGTTGTCGCTGTTACCCAGACATCGAACACGCTGGGTGTTGTTCCTGACGTTGAGGCAGTAGCGGCGGTTGCCCATGAATTGGGGGCTTTAGTGGTGCTGGATGGAGCGCAGGGGGTGAAGCATGGGCGGATCGATGTGCAGCGAATGGGTTGCGATTTTTACGCTTTTTCCGGACATAAGATTTATGGGCCGACGGGGATCGGTGTGCTGTGGGGGCGTAAGTCTTTGCTAGAGAAATTGCCCCCTTGGAAGGGAGGAGGCGAGATGGTAGGTTCTGTAAGTTTTCGAGGCACGACGTACGCGGATGTACCTTTTCGTTTTGAGGCTGGCACGATGCCATACATTCAGGCAGTTGGGCTATCAGCCGCCCTGGATTACTACACGTCATTGGACGTGGATTGCGTTGTGCAGTACGAGCGAGAGTTGCTTTTCGCGGCATATGAGGGTTTGAAGGGGATAGATGGTCTTACGGTGTATGGGTATCATCCTGATAATGCGGCTATTCTCTCCTTCAACATTGAGGGGGTCCATCACTTTGACGTGGGAACGTTGCTAGACAAGATGGGGATTGCGGTTCGTACCGGCACGCACTGCACGGAGCCGATTATGCGCCATTACGGAATCACGGGCACGGTGCGGGCTTCGTTCGCCATGTATAATACGTTTGACGAGGTTCGGTTGCTGGTGGAAGGGGTTCGACGCGTTTCGGAAATGCTGAGAGGGTAGCATCTCCCGGCGAAGAGGGTAAGGTTGCGGATGGGAGGACTTGGGGAGATGGAGCGGTTAGTGAGAGCTTTTTTTCCTGTGTGCGGTGAGTCGGTTGCCGATTGACGATGATTTTTGCGATTGGTACGTCTGTCGGACCGGGAGATACTGGGGAGCGGGTTGTAGTAGGAGTGACGTTGTGAGGCGGTTTTCGATTAGTGCTTTTTGTGGATATTGCAGGGAGCAGGGAGTTGAAATGATGCGTTTCCTGCGGTACGGACGGAGATGCATTGAACAAGAGCACGGGTTTTCTGTTTTGAGATTTGGAATAAGGGATAATTTATAAAAGCGAATATTATGACGCAACGCATATTTAGCTTCGGCAATCGAAAGGCCGATGGTAATGGCGGGATGAAGGATCTGCTCGGAGGGAAGGGGGCGGGCCTCGCGGAGATGAATCTTCTGGGCGTGCCTGTGCCGCCTGGGTTTACAATAACCACAGCCTGTTGCAATGACTACTACTCATTGGGAAAAGAGAAGGTGGTGGATATGCTTCGGCCGGAGGTGCAGATGGCGCTGGAGAAGGTGGAAGGGGAGTTAGGATTGAAGTTTGGTGATCCCAAGCGTCCCCTGCTGGTGTCGGTTCGTTCGGGCGCGCGGGTTTCGATGCCAGGGATGATGGATACCATTCTCAACATTGGTTTGAACGATGCTGTGGTTGAAGGGTTAGCGCAGAAATCGGGAAATGCGCGTTTTGCCTGGGATAGTTACCGGCGCTTGGTTCAGATGTATGGTGATGTTGTGATGGGGTTGAAGCCGATTTCTAAAGAGGATATCGATCCCTTCGAGGAGATCATCGATGCCCGGAAGAAGGAGAGGGGAATAAAGCTAGATACGGAATTCGTAGTAGATGATTTGAAAGAGCTAGTGCGACGGTACAAGGCGGTGATTTATGAGCGTACTGGCAACCATTTCCCGGATGATCCTTCGCAGCAGCTATGGGGTGCGATTTTAGCTGTTTTTGATAGCTGGATGAACGACCGTGCGAAGGTGTATAGGAAGCTTAATAAGATTCCGGAGGAGTGGGGGACAGCGGTCAATGTTCAGGCGATGGTATTCGGCAATATGGGCGATACGTCGGCAACAGGCGTTGCCTTTACTCGAGATGCAGCCACGGGTGAAAAACGTTTTAACGGAGAGTACCTAGTGAATGCGCAGGGAGAAGATGTGGTGGCTGGTATTCGTACTCCGCAACCCATCACGCTCGAGGATTCGAGGCGTTTGGCAGCCCGTTTGGAACTCAGCGAGGCGCAACGTAAGGAACGCTTTACCTCTCTCGAGGAATTAATGCCTTCGCTGTACAAGGAGCTGTATGATATACAGCACAATTTGGAGCTGCATTACCACGACATGCAGGATATAGAGTTCACCATTCAGGAGGGAAAGCTATGGATGCTTCAAACCCGCTCGGGTAAACGTACCGGGAGCGCCATGGTGAAGATGGCGATGGATATGCTGCGAGAGGGTCTTATAGATGAAAAGACGGCGGTTCGTCGCGTAGAGCCAGAGAAGCTGGATGAACTTTTGCATCCCGTGTTCGATAAGCAAGGGTTGAAGAAGGCGACTATTTTTGCCGAGGGGTTGCCGGCGTCGCCTGGAGCGGCTTGCGGCAGAGTTGTTTTCTTTGCGGATGTTGCTGAAGAATGGGCAGAGCGCGGAGAGAAAGTGATATTGGTACGTTTGGAGACCTCCCCTGAAGATTTGAGGGGCATGCACGCGGCGCAAGGGATACTGACGGCCCGCGGGGGGATGACTTCGCACGCTGCGGTCGTGGCGCGCGGTATGGGTAAGTGCTGCGTTTCCGGGGTTGCCTCGATTG
>JABCPG020000089.1 GCA_013333195.2 Bacteroidia bacterium | reverse complement strand
TCATTGTCTTTGCTGCTTCTTTCTTCGGTATGTTCGAGATTCGTCTCCCAAGTAGCATAACCACAAAGACGGATGCTCAGGCCGATAAGGGGGGATTCTTGGGCTCCTTCTTTTTCGCGTTGACCACGGTGATAGTGAGTCTCTCATGCGTAGGGCCTATCGTGGGTGCGCTGCTCGTTGAGGCCGCTTCTGGCGCTACGATTAAGCCTACTGCGGGAATGTTTGCCTTTTCGCTGGGCTTCTCGATTCCCTTCACGCTGTTCGCCATTTTCCCGCAGATGCTGAATAGGCTACCTAAAAGCGGCGGATGGATGAACTCCGTGAAAGTGGTGCTTGGGTTTATCGTGCTCGCGTTCAGCTTAAAATTTTTGCTTAATGTTGATGCGGCATTAAACCTAGGATGGATCTCACGGTCCCTGTTTATTTCTATCTGGGCGGTAATCTGCTTCCTACTCGGGGCATATTTGCTGGGCTGGTTGCGCTTCAAGATGGACTCGAAGCTCGAGACGGTAGGTTTCTTCAGGATGATTTTGGCAGCTGCGGCTTTCGTTTGCGGATTGCTACTGGTGCAGGGATTGTTCGGCTCCCCGCTGGTTGCGCTATCCGGATTCCTACCTGAAGATAAAGGGCAGCAAACGTCTGTCATGGTGCAGAGGGAGACCCGCGGGGCGGTTGGTACTCAAACCCCCGCGGGGCTGTGCGATGCGCCGAAATATTCTGACTTTTTATCGGTACCCGCGGGTTTGGTTGGGTATCTTGACTTTAAGCAGGCCTTAGCGTGCGCGGGTAAGCAGGGTAAACCTTTGCTCGTGGAGTTCTCGGGCCACACGTGTGCCAACTGCAAAGAGATGGCCGCTAAGGTTCTTGCGAATCCGTCGGTTAATCAGCTGATACGTGATGAGTTCATCATGGTCACTCTGTACGTTGATGAGCGTTTTGAATTGCCTGAATCTGAGTGGTTCGTGTCGAAAGAGGATGGTAAGGTGAAAAAAACGATTGGGAAACAGAATCTTGATCTACTGAGAAGTAAGTTCAAAGCGAGCGGCCAACCGTTGTTTTTCATTGTGGGTGCTAACGGTGATGCGCTGACGGAAGGGATGGGACGTGAGCTGAATGTCAGCCGCTTCCGTGCTTGGCTTGAGCGTGGTCTCGCTGCCTTTAAGCAGAGCAAATAGGGTAACGGAGCCATCGGCCCCATGCCGTGAACGGTAAAAGATTTTACTGCATGGGGACGGTGGGTTACGGTCGTTTCCCCCTGGCCTGAGGAGTCTTCTGTTTGGCTTCCGCGGTCAGGGGGTCTTTTTTTAATGCGTTTCGATGGGAGTTCCCTTACCTCGGGAATCTTGCGGGTTTACCGTATCTGGCATCCAGCTGCGCCTATTCAAATTTGCATCTGTAAGGTCCCGGCGGAAGAACCGCGAAGCGGGGAATGGGAAGCTTCCTGCATTTTTGGGGTTGCTTTTCATGCCGGTGTGTATGCTGCATACCAGTGATTTTCGCGGATTTTGCCGTGCGCCTCTTGTGGGGGATGCGGTGCGTAGACCCATTTTGTTAGTTAGGAACTAAATGCTACCTTTGGGGTATAAAATGTAAAAAGAAATTTTGAGATTGGCGAGGATGGAGTATCGTGAGGAGGTTTCGTTGCGCACGCAGCTGCAAAGGTTATTTGGGTTTCAGACGTTTAAGGGTAATCAGGAAGCCATAATTCGGAATTTACTGCAGGGGAAAGATACTTTCGTTCTTATGCCTACAGGGGGAGGAAAATCGCTTTGCTTCCAGCTGCCTGCTTTGATTCAAGAGGGCACGGCCATTGTAATTTCGCCTCTCATCGCGCTGATGAAAAATCAGGTCGATGCCATGCGAGGGTATAGCGAGCATGATGGCGTAGCGCATTTTCTGAACTCATCGCTCAATCGCAAGCAGATTGTTCAGGTGAAGGATGATGTGATGGCGGGGCGTACGAAAATGCTTTACGTCGCCCCGGAGTCATTGATGAAAGAGGAGAATATTGAGTTTTTCCGTAGCTTCCAAATTTCTTTCTACGCCGTTGACGAGGCGCATTGTATATCTGAGTGGGGGCACGATTTCCGTCCAGAATATAGGCGCATTAGGGAGATGATCGATAGGATTGGGCATGCCCCTATCATTGCGCTTACGGCCACCGCCACGCCGAAGGTGCAGGAGGATATACTTAAGAACCTTGGCATGGAAGGCGCCGCGGTTTTCAAGCTTTCGTTCAATCGGGAAAATCTCTTTTACCAGATTCGCCCCAAGGGGAACGCCACCCGTGAGATCATCCATTACATCAAATCCAACCCCGGGAAGTCGGGGATAATTTATTGCCTTAGTCGCAAAAAGGTCGAGCAGATGGCGGAGGTCCTCAATGTGAATGGCATCAAGGCGCTGCCGTACCACGCCGGCCTCGAAACGGCCAAGCGCTCGCGCAATCAGGACGATTTTCTACGTGAAAAGGTGGATGTCATCGTTGCCACCATCGCGTTTGGGATGGGGATTGACAAGCCCGATGTGCGTTACGTCATCCATTACGACATGCCGAAAAGCCTTGAGGGCTACTACCAGGAGACGGGGC
>JABCPG020000088.1 GCA_013333195.2 Bacteroidia bacterium | reverse complement strand
GCGAAGGGAGGAAAATTTAGGAAGAAGGAGGACTTCCAGCGGCTCTACTGCGTGGATTCGCTGGCATACAGCACGCTGGAAAGCTATATCTCGCTCCCGGGGCAGCAGCGCCCCGCCCATGCCCCTCTATACGTGCCCGCGGACACTCTCTTCCCCTTCAACCCCAACACGGCGAGCCGTGAAGAGCTGCTTAGGCTAGGGTTCGCGCCACGCGCCGTGGACATGATCGAGAAGTACCGCGCGAAGGGAGGAAAATTTAGAAGGAAGGAGGACTTCCAGCGGCTCTACTGCGTGGATTCGCTAGCATACAGCACGCTGGAAAGCTATATCACAACAAAATAGTAAAATGCGGGCTACTGTCTCTGCGAAGGATCTAAATCGCAACAATCCCACGTAAGACCCATCAGGGGCACCGCGCAGGCCGCGACCCCGCGCTCTCCTCAATAGCAACGAGAGCCAACCACCGCGCATAGCATAAGGCGCGCACTAGCGTCCACCCGCGACACCGCCAACTCCTAACGGACGGCCGAGGGAGACATCCGCTCATTACCAGAAACAAGATGCGCCACTAGCCTGTCGGTCCTATCGGCATCGCCACGAAAATAGCATAGCACATGGTACTCGTTCGGGGTACCCGCGTAACTCCCCTCGAAAGCGGTATAGTCGATACCCTTCGCTGTTTTCCACGCGTAACGATAGCTGTACACGCCCTGCTTCATGTACAACGTAGCCTCGTACTGCTCTCGAGACGCATTGTAGCGCATCTCAACGCCTCCCTGCGCGCCCTCAACCCCGGGCACCATGAGCAACGGCACGCCTGGCTCCACGAATAGCGACAATTGCGAAGAAGGTTTAAGGGAGAAGTAGACGTACGCGTAGTCAGCCGTTTCTTCCGCATCCTCCCTCTCCTCATTCCCCCAGCGTTCCCCGTATAAAAAATATCCCTTAAGCCCATTCCCCTTGGGAGGATTCCATCGGTCGTTGGCCTCCCCCACCTGCACCTCAACATGCATCTCCCATCCCACTTTCCGGACACGCTCCACGCCGACCCCAGGAACGTCGAACGAGCGTAAATCCAGCATCCGCCACGCCGCGCCATTGTTCCACACCCCATTCCGACGCAGCGAAAAGAGGCTACCGTACGTCCACCCTTCCCAATCCGCGGTACGTTCGTAGCGCAACTCCTGGGATCGCGGATCGTTCCAATTCTGCTTGCTGTACACGGTGAGCTGCTCTGGCGCACGCGCCAAGGGACGCCCCGACAGGCGAACCTCCAAAGCGGTGCTCTCCACGAAATTTTCGTCCGTGCAGCTCCCGAGCGCTATTTTCCCAGCCAGCACATCTTCGCATAGGGCGAATTGGCGCTGAAGGAGTATCACGCTATCATCGTAGGGATCGACGATCTGCACCACGTAGTTCCCCGAAAGCTTAAAACGAACATCACGGTTGGGGAACACGATTTCATAGTGCATATAATCCGTTGTAGAGGTCAATGAAGGGCTATAGCCCGGCACGAAATTCACTTCAAAACCCGAGATATATTCCATGGGCAGGAGGTCAGAACGCCGCCAATCCTTTTCGCACCGCACAAACCGGTATCGAAACCACCCTGGAGCAGGCCCCATGTAATCAAACGTAAGCCGCAACCGCCCTCCCGCGAACGACACGATGGGCGGCGCCATGCCCCACCCCACGGGCGCGATCGACACGCTGCGCACATTCCCATCACCCACGCTATCGCGCATTGCCCACGCGCTGTCGGAGCAAGGGAAATCCGCAAGCGCTGGATACACCCCGACTCCCCCCCATAGGGCGTATACCACGCAGGCCCATCGCAAAAACGACTTCACACCCCTTAAACCGCAGCTCACCTCCGCGCGCATTTACAAAAGCTTTCTCACCTCTGCGCGGATTCACAAAACACATGCCATGCAACCGCGCTACGGTAAAGTTTCCGTACCTTCGGCTCGGAGATTCCAATAGACCAAAGGACAAAACATGGGTAAGACCCCCTCACTTCAAGATTTCCTCCATAAGCTGGACCGGCAAAACGACTTGGCCCGCATAGATTGCCATTGCGCCCCGACGCTCGAAATCGGAGAGATTGCCCACCGCGCCATGAGCCAAACGGAGAAAAGTAAAGCCCTGCTTTTCACCAACACCGGGACCCCTTTCCCGGTGGCCATTAACCTCTACGGCTCGTCACGGCGCATGCTCCAAATCCTCCGCCACGCCTCCTTCAACACCCTAGCGGAACATATAGAAACTTTCATCGACTCGCTCACCGCCCAGCCCACAAACATACGAAAGCGGCTGGCTGTCGTCTCGCAGCTGGCCCGGGTTGCGAAAATCGCACCGCGACGCTCCCGCCGCGCAGCCCCCTGCCAGCAAATCAGCATGAATCCCCCGGACCTCACGCTCCTCCCCGCGCTGAAATGCTGGCCAGCCGATGCCGCTCCATTCCTCACGCTTCCAATGGTAATCA
Organism: Bacteroidia bacterium; assembly: GCA_013333195.2. GTDB lineage: Bacteria > Bacteroidota > Bacteroidia > Bacteroidales > CAJPTX01 > Bacteroides_D. The sequence continues at coordinate 24,193 of JABCPG020000088.1, read as the reverse complement.
CGGAGCATCCGGAAACCCATACTCACAACGTGGGGATGTACCGCATCCAAATTATCAACAGCAGGACAGCCGCGCTGCACTGGCACATACATAAAACGGGTGCAGCGCACTACCGTGCGCATCGAGCACTTGGAAAACCCATGCCCATTGCCGTAGCGCTGGGCGGTGATCCCCTCCTGGGCTACTGCGCCACTGCGCCTCTACCCGAAGGCATCGATGAGTGGCTCTTGGCCGGATTCCTACGCAACCGGCGCGTGCTACTATCCAAAGCCAAAACGGTGCCCCTGCTCGTGCCAGCAGAAGCCGATTTCATCATCGAAGGGTACGTAGACACCTCCGCACCGCTCTTTCTAGAAGGCCCTTTCGGGGACCATACCGGGTTCTACTCGCTAGCAGACCACTACCCCACTTTTCACGTTACGGCTATCACCCACCGACGCGACGCCATCTTCCCCGCAACCATCGTGGGAATCCCTCCCATGGAGGATGCTAATATTGCCCTAGCCACGGAACGAATATTTAACGTTCCTCTCCGTAAGACCCTCGCGCCCGAAATCACTTCCTTCGCCCTGCCCAGTGCCGGGGTAGCCCATAACCTCGCCATCGCGTCCGTGAAAAGCGTCTACCCCGCGCAGGCGGAACGCCTAGCCAATCTATTCTGGAGCACAGGGCAACTGATGTTCACCAAATTCCTGCTGGTCGTCGACGAGACAGTAGACCCCCACGATTGGCGTGCTACGCTACACGCAGCAGCATGCGCAGCTAGCAATGCAACACGCTTCCACTACGGCTACGGCCCCCTCGACGCGCTCGACCACTCGTCTCCCAAAGCCTGCGAGGGCGGAAAGCTGCTCCTCGACGCGCGCGGCGTACCCACAAGTAGTAGTGCAGCATATCAACTGGATTACCAGCACCAAACGCAGCCGAATGGGATGGATATAGGCACAATACGTATAGGCAAGGTGGAACTGGCCACGATAGTTCCTACCAAAGATTGCGCTACCCCCTTGGCAGAGCTTACCGCGGAGCAGCCCGTACGTCGCGCCGCCCCGTTTACAATCGTGGTCGATGCCTCTGCCCCCTGGCGCAACCCCTACCTCCTGCTCTGGCTTACCCTCGCCAACTGCGCGCCAGATGTCGACATGCTCACGTTAGGCGACGCGAACGGCAAACGCACAACCATATGCGACGCACGTATGAAATCAGGCTGGGAGGGACGCCGCCCATGGCCAAACCCTGTTGCCAGCGACCTATCAACCATTAATGCAGTTGATGGGAAATGGGCTTCACTCGGCCTAGGCCCTCTCATCCCATCCCCATCTCTCCCCATTAGGGGCTACCAAAACGGGCAAGGCGCGGAGGCCTCACGTGGGAATGACCCCAACTGAAATTAGCTAGAAACTACGCCTAACGGAGACCGTGAAGACCCGCCAACGGCACTACCCTCGCCGCGGAAAGGTCCCCCTGCAAAACACCGTCGCCCTCGATAGCGTTCAACCCTGGAGCTAAACCCACCTCGATACGTCCGAGATGAGAAAATCCAAGCGCCTCAGCACCATTACGCGTGGCCCAACGCATCAGCTCGGGCACCGGCACCAGAGGGTAGTACCTATTGATAACCTTCAACTGTTCTAACACGGAAAGGCTGGGGGACGAAGAGAGGCTGTCGGTACCCACCGCAATACGTAATCCCGCCTGGCGCATCCCCTCAATATCAGCCAGACGTCCCTCCATAAATAGATTGCTCATTGGGCACAGCACCACAGCCAACCCGGGACATGATTCTTTAAGCCGCTGCATCTCTCCACGCTCCAAACGTACGCAATGCACGAGCAACGTGCATTTCCCACCACGCCCCATACGCTCAATCAGGCGCAGATATTCCTCCTGCGTTGGGATTTGAACCTCGCGATGCCATACATTCCTGTAAAGATTATCAATAGCCCCCCCGTGGGTACGCATAAACTCCCACTCCTGGCCGGTCTCCGCGAAGTGCAACGAATACACCGGGCATTCCGAAAGCGGCTTTTCCAACAAATCTAACAAACGGTAGCTGACCGTATAGGGAGCGTGCGGCGAGAGGTAAGCACGCTGAACCCCAGCCTCATGGAACAAACGGAGCACACGCTGGCCCTCAGCAAACGCCTTGTCTGCCAAAGCTTCGTTGGCCCCGAACATCTCAACAAAGGTAACCGAATCAAACTCCTCATTCGCCTTAAACGGGGCAGTATCCGCAGCGTTCGATATGTCGCCATAGGCAACCTGCCCATCGCATCGCAGCTTTTCGTACGCACGCACCAACGCATCGTCAATGATCGTCTGGTTGATATCCATACGCAACGAGTCAATCTGCTGCAGAAAGGCCACCATCGATCCGCCAGGCAGGAAGACCCCATCGAAAAAGGAAAGCTCCATATGCGTGTGCGCATTGACAAAGCCCGGCACTAGATAGCCGTTAAAAAAGCGAATCCCAGCCATTGAGAGTTCGCTGTCACCAAGCTGGGACACCTCAACGATTTTCCCCGATGCATCCACACTTACCACACCATTACGGATAGGTTCTCCAGTATTGGTAATGACAAAGTTCGCCGCGTATCGCTGTACCATAGCCACCCTAATTTTTAAATGTAAGGCCCAGCCCCACCCTACTCCACCGTGAGGTCGAGCTGCGACGTATCAACCACCGCGAGGGCCTCCCTCTCCTCCTGCATTCGCGCAATTAATCTATCCAGAATCATATCCAAACGCTTCGGCTCGCTGCTATACATGGAAAGTATAGAATCAAACTGCGAGACAGAATAACCGTGCCGTTGCAACGTGATGGAGTATATCTCCAGCGCGCTATCCCTCATCAGCCGCTGCAACGAATCCCGCTGCATGGTGGCGCTCTCCGCCAGGTAAATCTCGTAGAGTATCTGCTCCACCTCACGGTCTTCCCTCAACCCAGCGCGGCCGCACCCATATATCCCCAGACAAACTAAAGCAAGGCACGCCCCCCCGCAGAGACGTGCCTTCACCCTGAAACCCCAAAGCCTAGCTAACATCATATCGCGAAGTTACGACATTTACTGGGAATGCACCGCTAGACCCCACAAGCTGAAACAAGACTACTCTATTTTGAAGTGCAGCATACGGTCGCGAAGATCCTCCGCGAGGGCGACCAGCTTGCCAGCCGACTCATTGAGCGCGTTCGAAGAACTCGCATTCTCGCTTGTCACCTGCGCCAACGTGCCCAAAGCGGTGCTAATCTGCTCAGTCCCCGCTTTCTGCTCGTCACTAGCCAACGATAGCTCCTGCATCATACTCACCATCTTTTGTATGCTCGGAACCGTTTCGCGCAGCGTGTTCCCCATCGTATCCACAGCGGAGGCGCTATGGTGCGTTTTCTGCTGTATTTCATCAGAAAGCTTGGCGCTCTGGTCGGCCAGCCGCCGCACCTCACCAGCCACCACCGCGAAACCACGCCCCAACTCGCCGGCACGCGCCGCCTCAATGGCCGCGTTGATCGCCAAAATGTTGGTCTTATTCGCTATATCGCTAATCGAAGCTACCTTATCCAAAATGTCGCGCATAGATACCTCAGTCTCTTCAAACGCCGTGGAAACCGTCTTTAAATCGCTATCCACACGCGAACCTATCAACGCCCCCTGCTTCGCATTATCCTGATTCTGCGTGATAATCGCCACCATCTCCTCAACAGCAGAAGAAATCTCTTCGGTCGAAGAGGCCTGATGATTCGCACCATGAGAAATCGAATCGGCCTGAATCTTAAATTGATCGCATTCCCCCACCATATCCACGCTCGACACTATCGAACGGTGCACGGATTGAGCTAATACACCTAGCATGTCGCTAAATTTACGATATAAATCCCCAAACTCATCCCGCGCATGGTTCAAATCGCTTTCGCTCGATACCGTCAAATCCCCTCCGGAAACCCTATTCATCCTATCCGTGATATCCCGCACCGGGACACGCAACGCATGGGTCACCCACCGTATGAGCAGCGCCGTGTAGGTCAACATCACAGCCTGATTAATAAAAATGACCCATATCGGAAACACACTTTTAGCCACACCAGCTGCGTACGATAAAAACATGCCGACACCAACCACGAACAGCAATTTCCGCGCAAAACTTTTACGGAACACATACATTAAAGTCCCTACAACCAACGTAAGGACACCAGACATTATTGCAATATCTCGAAAGAACTTTAATACATCAGCATTCATATCCAACAACTCAATTTATAAACCTAAAACAGTAGCAAGTCTTGGAAGGGATACGAACCATCACCCTTATTGTTTCATACTCACATCCCAATCAAAGCCAAGAACTACCCCGCATAATGCGCAGCAAGTCTGCCCCCAAGGGCTAGCGCTAAAGGAAGAAAGAAACTTCAAATCAACAAAAATAAACATTATGACCCGCAAATTAACCACGCAGTAAAAATAAAGGAATAAATAAAAAAGTGGCGGTGGGAATAAAAACCCACCGCCACTTTGAATTGCAATTCTCGATAATTGCCCCTACTGCCTCACGAGCACATAGCTCTGCGCGAGCTCTCCAACCACAGGCGACCCATCAGCACTCAGTCTGCGGAGCGCATTCCCCTCGACTGCATACAAGGAAACCTCCTCGTTCGAGTCGCTCGGCGTAAACACGAGATTCCCGTGAGCATCAAAACCCGCAGTACCCGCAACTACCGTCGGCTGCGTATCACGCTCCTTGTAGAGCGTCGAGAGCGTAGAGCCATCCGGCGAAAGCACTAGAACGACGTCGATACCTGGGCAATCCGCGCAGGGAAACGTGCCCATGTACGTTCCGTAGGGAATTTGCATAGCATTCGCCGCGGCGGCAGCCTCAGCAGCCGCTAACGAATCGGCCTTAGCGGCCTCATCCGCCGCATTTGATCCACAACTTTGGCTTCCACAGCCATTGCACCCATAAGCGAGCAGCGTCACCGCCGCGATCGCTAACACCAACAACTTCTTCATACTACCTACACTTTTTTTTAAAGAACTAAACACCCTCAAAGAACAGAAACAAACGAATCGCTACGAACACTTCGAACTCCCGCAATTCGCGCAATGCAAACACCCTTCCTGATAAACCATGGTATCGCTTCCACACGAAGGGCAGACCTCACCCGAATGAACCACCGTGCCATCGGGAACATACCTTTGCAGCGCTCTCTCCACACCAGACTTCCACGTTGTAATGCACTCATCGTCAACCTGCAAATCATGCACCAGATTCACAACATCTACAATCGGCATTCTGTTACGTAAAACGCCTGAAAGAAGTTTCGCGTAGTTCCAATATTCCTTATTAAACTGGTGGCTCAGCCCACCCATAACGTTGGGGTAGCCATTCGAATCCTCGTACTGAAAATCGTACCGACTGCCCGTTTCGGTCTTCACCTTCACAATCTTACCCTTTACCACAGAATCGGGTATCGGCAACACATCGCCGGACTGCCGTCCCGTGAATATCTCATAGGGCTGTCCCCCGTACAACCCCACGAATGCAATCCACAGCTCCTCCCTATTGTGAAAGCGAATAACATCACACTCCAACGAACGGGGCCGCCTACGCGGGAATTCTGATTTCGCCGGGTCATCCGCCGCCACCAACACACCATCGCGCGACCCATCCCTGTATACGGTACACCCCTTACATCCGGAGCTCCAGGCTGTTTCGTACACCTTCGCAACCGCCTCCTCACTCACATCTTTTGGCAGGTTCACCGTGACGCTAATGGAGTGATCCACCCACCTTTGCACAGCACCCTGCATACGCACCTTTTCCTCCCAATCGATTTCATTAGCCGTTGCCTTATGGTAGGGAGACTGCGACACCAAACTGTCAATAAACTCAAGCGATCGTCCTTTAACCTCATCGACCGCGTACCCATTGGTCTCTAGCCAAACCAAGAATTTTGGATGGAATACCGTAAACTCCTCAAAGCAATCACCATTCTTATCCTTGAAGGTATACTTGGCATTTTTATCATCGCTATTCACCTTCCGCCGGCGACGGTAGTAAGGCATAAACACAGGCTCTATGCCCGAGGTCGTCTGGGTCATAAGGCTCACCGTTCCGGTAGGAGCAATCGTCAGCAGTGCAATATTGCGGCGTCCGTGCGCCACCATTCTAGAGTACAGCTCTGGGGCAGCCTCGCGAATCCTCGCGATGAATGGATTTGCCTCCTCACGCCTCGGATCATAAATCTCAAATGCACCCCGCTCTTCCGCCATAGACACGGATTCCCCATAGGCAGCAACGGCTAGCATCTTCTGAACGTGCTCCGCCATCTGCGTCGCTTCCGGCGTACCGTAGCGAATCCCTAGCGCTGCTAGCATATCGCCCTCCGCCGTAATACCAAGCCCGGTACGCCTACCTCGACGGGACTTATACTCAATTTTCTCCCACAACTCCCACTCCACGCGCTTGATGGCATCGGGTTCGGGATCGCTTTCTATCTTTGCCCGTATCGCAGCTATCTTCTCCAGCTCAAGGTCGATGATATCATCCATCAAGCGTTGCGCGTAACCCACATGCTCCTTGAAAAGCTCCTCGTCAAAATGGGCTTCTGCAGTAAAGGGCTTATCAACGTAGGAGTAAAGGTTAATCGCTAGCAGTCGGCAGCTATCGTAGGGGCACAAAGGAATCTCTCCGCATGGGTTTGTCGAAACCGTCCTATATCCCAAATCCGCGTAGCAGTCCGGGATTGATTCCCTTATGATGGTATCCCAGAAAAGGATTCCAGGCTCCGCAGATTTCCACGCGTTGTACACAATCTTCCTCCACAGCCGCTGCGCGTCGATAGCCTTACGAACCCGCGGATTTGCAACACCGACGGGATACTGCTGCTCGTAGGGCTGCCCACTCAAGGCCGCCTGCATAAACGCATCATCAATCCGAACAGACACATTGGCACCCGTGACCCGCGTCGTATCCAATTTTGCATCGATAAAGTCTTCCGCATCGGGATGCTGAATGGAAATCGAGAGCATGAGCGCCCCCCGACGCCCATCCTGCGCCACCTCGCGCGTAGAATTAGAGTAACGCTCCATAAAAGGAACAATGCCGGTGGATGTCAACGCGCTATTCATCACCGGGCTCCCCTTAGGCCTAATGCCCGACAAATCGTGCCCGACCCCCCCGCGGCGCTTCATCAGCTGCACCTGCTCCTCATCAATTTTCAATATCCCCCCATACGAATCCCCCAACCCCTCATTGCCAACCACAAAGCAATTTGAAAGGCTCGCAATTTGAAAATCGTTCCCAATACCAGTCATGGGCCCGCCCTGCGGCACCAAGTACCTAAACTCGTCCAACAGCTCGAAGATCTTATCCTCCTCGAGCGGATTAGGATACTTTCGTTCGATTCTCGCCAACTCCTTCGCCAATCTACGATGCATATCTGCCGGCGTACGCTCAAAGATCGTTCCCTGCGAATCTTTCAACGCATACTTGCTCACCCAAACCTTTGCCGCCATCTCGTCGCCGCCAAAATATTCCCGCGACGCCTGCACCGCCTCATCGTAAGTATACACCTTCTGTTCCACCGCTTCCCCCTTTAATACATTTCATATCTTTCTGTGAAACAAGCCAATAGCAACAAATAGAATATGGCATTCGGCTCGTCCTAGACTGCGGCAAAGATACAACAATTGAACCCACAACCCTAAAAAAATACCCTCTTCTTCTCCGAAACCTTCTTAATCACATCGATACAATTTCCGCAGCACATAGACCCACCGAACGCAAGAAACCGTTCGTGTCGATAGTATAAAAAGAGTTACTTGGAGTCAAGTAGCTGCAAACCTTTGCACTTCCTCTCCCGGGGCCATTAGCCATCAACCCTGCCCCTACGACTCTCCTGAAAGATTCGCTTCCCCAGCAGGATGGCACCAACGTAACCAAGATAGGACACCTCACCTCCATAAATAAAAAAGCCAGGCTGGAGCACGCCTCACGCGTACTCCAGCCTGACCCACCTTTAAACTACAGCCTACTGCTGCCTACAAGCCCATAATGGTAAAGTCTGTACGCCGATTCTTCGCACGTCCCTCTTTGGTCTTATTCGACACCTTCGGACGAGAAGAACCATAGCCCTCCGACTGGAACCTCTCCGGGCCAACTCCTTGCCCTATCAGGTAATCCGCCACAGCCTGCGCGCGGAGCTTCGAGAGACGCTTATTCACAGCCTCTGACCCCGTATTGTCGGTGTGTCCTCCAACCAGAACCTTAACGTTCGGATACTCGTTGAAGAAATCAACCAGCGCGTTCAACGAACGGTACGACTCAGGCTTCAGCGTGCTCTTACCCGTCTCAAAGTAGATATTCTCGATATCAACCGACTGCCCCACCTCGAGCGGCATAACGAAGAAGTCGCGTGGCACCTTCGAGCGCGGCTGCGCCTTCCGCAAGTCGACCGCTTCCATCTTGTTGTAGAAGTTCTTTACGCTCGGGGTAATATCGTAGTCAGAGCCCGCCGGCAGCATCAAACGATAGCTCGCGTTCTTGTCGTTATACTGGAAGTTGAGCGCCTCCTTCTTATTTACCTTCATCTTCACGATCTGTCCCGGCTCAAGCGGAGCACCCGTCTTCGTATTGATAACCTTACCATACAGGGTCACCATATTCGCGTTGAGCGGCTGCGCGTATAGATCCGTTGTCAACTTACTGTACTCGGTGTACGGAGTCAAATCGACCTCCACCGGCAACGACTTATACTCCTGCGCCTGAACGCTGAAAGAGTACTTCTTTCCATAAGGTAGCGTCACCTCATAGGCGGACTTACTCCCATCGAACTTCAGAGAATCGACAGCCTTCCCATCGATCAACACCTTAGGCTGGTACTTCCTATCGATGGGCTGCAACGAATAGCTATCGTACGCAACACCACTCACCAAGACGTAGGGCAGCGTCCGCAACGTTAGATACACCGTGTCCTCCGTATAAAGCTTCTTCCCCCTCACATCGACCACAGCCGTGTCGCTTATAAAATTCTTAACCAGCGATGTGAACTCGTACCGCGCATTGAGAGGAAGCAAAGCCGTGAAGCGATTGCCATTCTCCAGCACTATCGAATCGCTCGCCTGCCCATTCAGCAACACCTTCACCTCCTTGCCGGCTGGCAATAGCTGGTTAGTCCGCGCGTCGAGCAGCCGCCCGTGCACAACAACCCACGGCCGCGTCTCCACAAGCATCGCAACGTAAATATCCGATTTCCCCTTAGCACCGGCGACAGAGTCCGACTGCCCGGAAGCATCCTCGCCATTTCGCCCTGTGCCATTGCTACAGAGCATCGCGTACGCCCCATTGCTAGAGGGGGTAAAGTACGAATTCCACGAACCTATGTGAACCGTGTCCGACAGGGGCTGCACATCGGTCCACTCCACCATCGGCCTAACCTTCCTATTCGACCCGCTATCAGCTGGCACCGGCACGGCAGAATACATCCTCTGCGTCCCACCTTTCGCTGAGATTCCTGAAAAATACAATTTCCCAGATGCAGAAGAGTATACCGGCGCCTCCGCCGTGTAAAAATTACGCATATCTCCCTTCAGCTTGCGAGGCCTACTGTACTTCCCCGCCTTCTTCTGCTCAGCCACGTAAAGTTTAAGGCGCTTCCCCTTCCAGCACTTCGAGTAAGCTAAAAACAGATACTTCCCATCCGGCGTCATGCTCGCATTTACCAGATCTCCGCGCGAACCCGTCGTAAAGCACGACACATCGATCCTCTCCGGGACACTCCATGCAGAATCTCCTAACGGGCGGATGAACGAAAAACCGTTACGTAACCACTTAGTGCCAGTTTTATCGTACACCCCTGCTATCAAATAGCTACCATCCTCAAGCGCCGCGTAGAGCGCATTGTAACGGCCAATATTCACGCTATTTGGAAGCCGCTCCGCCTTACCCCACTTTCCGTCACGCCCTTTCACGGACATCCAGATATCCTGGCTATCCTCCTCTAGATATTTATTCGGCACCTCATTAATCCTGGCAAAGAACAGCGTGTCGCCGCCCTTCGAAAACACAGGGTTCACATCAGACTGCGCGCTGTTCACGCGTCCACCCAAATTCTCCGGCTCGAACGATTGCCCTACACCGCGCATTATCCCAAACGACAGCAGCAAAAGCAACACCGCCACTGCATTCAATCCTATCCTTTTCATTCCCTTGCTCTCCTCTCTTTCCATTTTGCACTACCTGTCGTAGGTCAGCATGTGATTCCGGTTTAACCTTTCAAACACCAAGTTCACTCCAAGGCGCACGTTGGTCGCCTTGGCAAGCTTCGGATTGATAAACGCTAAAAAATTATCCGTCACTACATACAGCTGCACCGGCCCAGGGCACACCACCAGACCCGCCCCAAAGTTCAATGCAGAATACTGGTTGTAGCTCCACGAAGCCTGTATCTGGAAAATATCAGACACCCCCTGCATAATCGAAACGGTTGCCGAAGGGTAGAAGGTTTTCGCCTGGTATATCCCCGAGAAGCTCGCGCCCACCACCGACTGACGGGCGAATTCATAGGTACCCAAAAGGTGGAATTTGGGAGCTAACCACTGCGTATACCGCGCCCCTTCCGACATCTCCGTCTTAAAATCACCTACCTGCCGGCGGAGCTCCTTACCCACATTCTGAAATCCAAACTTCTTGAACATCTGCTTCCCTCTAATCAGCGCATCCACCTCTATCTTCTTATTCTCCAGCTGATACTCACGCACGCCATCATTCCAATCGATTAAACCTACATCAGAGAACGCCAACGATAGGGTCAACCCTGGAATCGGGCGGTAAGAGACACCACCTGCCAGCGCGAAACCGAGATTCTTCACATTGAACCACGTCCCCGGCTTTTTAAGCTCATCCTTGCTGAACCGATGGAGCGACGACGTGGTCACCGCTCCGCTGCCCTTTATCGAATGCGCATACATCCTCGCGGGATCTCCATCTATGGCGATGTTCAATTCGTCAAACGAGGCCAAGCCCGACGCCAAACCTGATAGGAAGCTCGCGCGGAATCCTACCATCCACTGCTTCCCAATCTCCTTCGAAAGGCCGAACGTAATCTCGTGGTAATTCTTCACATCCATTGTCGCTTTATTCAACGTCAATTCCTTTCCCACGAAGGCACCATTACCCCTGTAAACGAGGTCGAACAAATCACGCCCGTACCCAAAGGTTTGCGTCGTTACGTTCCGAGCCCCTAACCAGAAGAAGTAGTCCCTCCACTTCATCCGGAAATGGAGCAGATCGATCTGCGTCTCGGCGTATTGCTGGTACGCACGCCCGCCCCGCAACGCATCAATAACCTTTGCAAGGTCTACATTCAGCCACTCGCCATCCTTCTCCGACACGTCCGACAGCTTAAACCCATTATTGATTAGCCCAACTTCGATTGACGAAAGTATCGGCAACCCAACGCTAAACCGATGCATCGGCCGCACGGCTGGATTCTCCCACGTCGACTGAAAAAGAATATCATTATACGGCAACAGCATCTGCGATTGCGCCCGCACTCCCATAACCTGGGTGCAACAAAGCGCTACAATCAGCAGCGCCACCCTTCCTAACGTTCTCCTCATCGCTTATTTCTTATTTATCAATTCTATCTCCAACTCCGGCTTCACCTCCACGCCTAGGCGCACGCTCAAATAATCAGACATCCGGGGCGATACCTCCTGCGGAGCGCTATTGCCCGGACTACGGAATAGCAACATGGCACGCAGGCGCTTCGCCTCTCCTGTCTGCGCTTTACGAGCCTCCTCGTACAGGCTATAGGGAATCGCGAGCGTCACCTGCTTCTTGCTGGCCCCTCCTACCTTCGTGATCCCCCGCTGGTCCGCGTCTATAGCAGCCGCGCCCACCGCCTCGAAAAAGCCGAAATCCCCAACTTTATCATCAATGGCCGACGGGCCGTTCTGCTCGATCTCAGAGGCCTTCCGTAGCGAACTAACCGGCTTGCCCCTTTCAGCCACATTCTTCCCACCAACCCGCGCGGCCAGATAAATCTCGAACGGTGTACCATTCACAAAGTAGAAATGCAGCAGCACCGTATCCTGATCTGTCAGCTTCATCTTAACGGCCGCATCTTTCTTCTCCTTGTCCTTTAGGAGCAGCTCGTTCACATCCGGAAGCACGACCCCATCCGCATCGCCAGCCTTAAACTCGCGAACCAGCGCGTGGAACTTACCCGTCAAAGGCAACTTTAGCGCTACCGATGCGCTGATGTTACTAAACGAAGAAGAACCCTTCGTGAAGGTAACTTCCGGTGCTGTCGCTACCCGATTATACATCAACGTTCCTGGACAAAAACTTATGGGCCACTTCTCGGAGATCGTACTCAGGTTCGTCGCCGCTATAGCGTACGTTTCCGAAACCGAATCAACACCTTTGGGCAAAGAGACGTGATACTCAGTCGCACCCGCGTTTTCCTCGTAGAAGGGGAAATTTTCACTGGAGCTACTCGCCCTTTTCAAAATCTCCTTCTCCACCGATAGCTTCCGCGTAAAGTAGAAATTCTCCATCCAGCATTCTAGCTCCGCTTCTTTTAGCCACCCCTTCCGTTTAACCGTAACCGCGACCTTCGGATCCGTCAGCACACCGTTATACCAGAGCAGACCTTCGTACAACCCAAGCTTCACGTTACTGTTATCCATCGTGGAGGTATTCGGCGCATCACGCAATATCACTACTGCGGACTTAACACATTTCTCTTCAGGCTTCTCAAAAATAAACTTTTGACCATTCAAGAGCGAAGAAAAATCTAATTCGTAATCCTCAGGCAATGGCTTGGGCCCGCCGTTATCCAGCAGCAGCGAGGATCCGTCCTTAAACGTCAACGTAAACGAAGGATCCGCTTGCAATTCAGCCCCTTGCTCGAGGGTAATCTTCTTCACCGCTTCAATCACACCGTGGTTAGCATCCGCAAAAAGATCCTCTTTCACCCTGTTCACACCACTACCAACGCTCTCCACGGTCAGCTCTTTCACGAACCCTAGCTTCAACGAAGAGTTCTTAATGGCTCTCGTCAAATACGTAAATTGCACCCTACCGTTACTCCCCACCGTGTCAAGCGCCCACATATCATCATCCCGCAGTAGCATATCGGCCACCGTTATAGAATCTGCAGCCGCCAATGGCACAACCAAATCGGGACGAAAAGGCTTAATTCGCACCTTCTCCAAATCCTTATAGCATCCCGACAGCAGCAGTGCCGGTAGCAGCACCGCCGCGCACAGCAAACCTCTCGCTCCTTTCACATTTTTATCTCCCATACTTTAATGCTTCACTATCATTTAAAAAAACTTCCCTCTCCTGTCTATCACTTTCGACATTAGTTTCAGTGCCTCGTAGGCCTCATATCCACTCCGCATACGCAGCGTTTGCTGCGCGCCTTCCCGCAGTTGCTCCGCATCAACCGCCTCCGTCACCACCGCTTCCGACTGCAGCACGTAAACGCCGTTATTCCCCTCCACGGGCACGCTTATCTCCCCCTCTTTTCCCAATGCCACCGCGGTGCCAATCGCCGACGGCTCATAGCCTACGTTTCCGAACGCGTAGGAGGTAAACGACACCGACGCGGCGCGCTGCACCCCCTCACCCTTCGCCTGCGCGATTTCCGCTAGGCTATTCCCGCCTCCCGCCAGCGACGCCACCAGCTGCGCCGCCTTCTTATCCCGCAGCGCTCCAGCCTCCGCCTGCTCACGCACCGCCTCGTAGCTGGCGTAGCCATCCTTGCTCTCTTTCACCCTACTAAGCATCGCCACCACGTAGCTCCCATCCAGCTCGAATACGGACGATACATCGCCCACGTTCGCGGAGAACGCCCAGCGTATCACCTCGCGGCTCCGCTGCAGCCCATTCAGAGTGCGGCTATTATACTCCACATCTCTAGCCTCCTGTACCGTCATACCCCGCAGGAGCGTATCCATCGCGCTTCGCACTTCCTGCACCCGATTCTTCCCCGCACCAAAAAGGCGCGCAATCCACGACCGACGCGGCTGATGCGCCAACGCCGCGAAACGGCTCGCCTCATTGAACACAGCCTGATAGGTCTCACTCCCCGGCTGCACCAAACGCTTCAACATCGCAACCTCCACCCGCTCGGAGCTACCCCGATGCCCCAGCACTTCTATCACGTGTACGCCAAAGTTACTCTCAACCACTACAAGATCTCCCTTTGCCCCCGAGAAACTCGCATCCGCAAACGGCTTCACCATCGTGTTTTGCGCAAACCAGCCTAGGTCGCCGCCTTGACTCGCTGAGCCCGGGTCCTCGCTGAGTTCCTTCGCCAGCGCCGCGAAGTCTCCTCCGCTCTTCAGCACCCGCAGCACGCTATCGCCCAGCGCCCTCGCCCTATCCGCGGGGTGCTGCTGGAATGAAAACAAGATATGCCTCACATTCGCGGAGTCCGGCATGGTACGGCGCGCCAGTAGGCGGGCCGCCTCATAGCTATCCCCATCCGATACAACCCCCGAAGTCTCGCCCACAGTCGCCTCATCGAATGCCCAGCCCGAAAGCGACACTGGGAGCTCCCCGCGGGAATACCACCTCGCCCCCGAGCGATCGTCTCCCATCTCGCTCGCGTACTTCCCCGCATCCTCCGCCGTCGCGAACTCATCGCGGTACTTCTTCATCCACTCCTCCGCCCGCTCGAAGTCAATCGGTCCCGGCTTCACCTCAAATTGGGCGTACGACAAATCCCGCCGCTCCGGCTGCCGGTAGCTCTTCTTGTGCACCTCGTAGTACCGCTTCGCGTCCGTCTCCGTAATCTTCACCGCGGAGTCCGGCAGCGACGCGTAGGTTTTCACCACGTACGCCGCATCCACCCTGACGCTTTGCAACCGTGCCCTAAGCTCTCCCTCCATCTTCGTAACGCCAAGGCCCCGCGAAACCGCCGCGCGGTACTTGTCCTGTAGCAGCTGCGACGCAATTTCGCCTTCCACCTCCAGCCAGTAGGCCCGCTGCGCGGGTTGCACATTGTCAAGATTCTGTAGGAACTTCAGGACCGTCTCCCGATCGAACGCCCCCGTCTCCGGGTTGCTGAAAAGCTGCTTCATGATGGGATGGGGATTGTCTGCCGAAAGGATCACGCTCGAAAGCTCTTCGGAGCTCACCGTTATACCTAGCTGCGCGCACGACGCATCGAGCGTCTCCTGCCGCACGTACTCCTGCCATATCTGCTCCCGAAGGTACTCCGAGGCATCCTCGCTTAGCGATTGCCCGCTCATCGCTTGCTGAACGTTCGCCCGCGCTTCGTAACGGGTCATGAACTGCTTGTAGTCTATGCCATCCCCATTCACCGAGCCAACTTCCATCTCGCTACTCGCGAACAGCGAACGCCCGGACACCAAAAAATCCGTCAGCACAAACGCCAACATCGCAACACCAATCACTATCCCAACCCCAACTGCCCACTTACCACGTAGTCTTTCTAGCAGTACCATATCTCTTCTCTCCTCCTGTTACTTCGACTAGAACGTTACCAGCAGCTTTTTAGTTACATTGCAACGTAACGTTTCTCTCATTTTCTCCCTTTATTTCTTGCTTTCTTTCCCTTCGGGCTTCGGGAGCAGTGCCTTCCGCGACAGGCGGAGCTTTCCCGTTTTTTGGTCGATCTCCAGCAATTTCACCTCCACCTCATCGCCCACTTTCAGATACTCCTCCACATGCTCCACGCGCTTCCAATCCAGCTCCGACACGTGCAGCAGCCCATCTTTACCCGGCAATATCTCAACAAACGCACCGAAGGGGAGAATCGACTTCACCTTCCCCCTATACACTTCGCCCACCTCCGGCATCGCCACTATCGCACGAATCTTACTTTTCGCCAAATCCATCGACTCCTTCGAAGGGGCATATATCGTCACAACCCCCTTATCCTCCTTCTCCTCGATATTTATCTGCGCTCCAGATGTCCGTTGCATCTCCTGAATCACTTTTCCCCCGGGGCCAATCACAGGGCCAATCATGTCTCTCGGTATGAATATCTGCTCGCAGCGAGGCACGCTGGCCTTAAAGTCTCCGCGAGGGGCGGGTAGCACCTCCAGCATCTTCCCTAGTATATGCATACGCCCCTCGCGCGCCTGCTCCAGCGCCCGTTTTAGCACCTCGTACGGTAAGCCATCCACCTTAATATCCATCTGCGTGGCCGTGATGCCATCGCGCGTGCCGGTCACCTTAAAGTCCATGTCGCCCAGGTGATCCTCATCCCCCAGGATATCCGAAAGCACGGCGAACTTACCCGTCTCCGCGTCGGAGATTAGCCCCATGGCTATGCCCGACACGGGCTTGCGCATCTGCACTCCCGCATCCATGAGCGCCAGCGTACCAGCGCACACCGTCGCCATCGACGACGACCCGTTCGACTCCAGTATGTCGCTCACCACCCGTATGCAGTACGGCTGATCCTCGCCCAGGGGCACCTGACTCTTCAACGCCCGAAGCGCCAGATTCCCATGGCCAATCTCCCTACGCCCCGGCGTTCTAGCCGATTTCGCTTCGCCCGTGGCGAACGGTGGGAAATTGTAGTGCAGCATGAATTGCTCCGAGCCCGAGTACAGTGCCTCGTCTACTAGCTTCTCATCAGCCTTCGTGCCGAGGGTCACCGTCGAAAGCGACTGCGTCTCCCCGCGCGTGAATATCGCAGACCCATGCGCGCACGGCAGATAGCCAACCTCGCACCATATCGGCCGCACCTCATCCGTGCGACGCCCATCGAGACGGACATGCTCATCGAGAATCATCCGGCGCATCGCCTCTTTCTCCACCGCGTGGTAGTACCGGGCCACCATCACCTTCAGCTCATCGCGACGCCCTTCCGGCAACGTCGACACAAAATCCGCGTGCAAACGCCCAAATGCCGCCTCCCGCTCCTGCTTCGGCAGCTTCGACTTCGCCAGCGCGTAGGCCTTGTCGTAGCAGTACGCACGCACCGCCCTGCGAATCTCCTCGTCATCCACCTCGTGGCAGTAGCTCCGCTTGGTCACACCCAGCTCCTCCGCCAGCGATAGCTGCGCCTTGCACTGCGCCTTGATCGCCTCATGCGCCGCCTGAATGGCCGCGATCATCACATCCTCCGACACCTCATTCATCTCTCCTTCCACCATCAGGATGTTGTCAAGCGTCGCCCCAACCATCAAATCCAAATCCGCGCGCTGCGACTCCGCGTACCCGGGATTGATAATAAACTTCCCATCGATGCGGGCCACCCGCACCTCGGATATAGGCCCATTGAATGGGATATCCGAAACGCTTAGGGCTGCCGAGGCTGCCAAACCCGCCAACGCATCCGGCTGAACGTCAGCCTCTGCCGATATCAGCGTCACGGTCACCACGGTCTCCGCGTGGTAGTTGTCCGGGAACAGGGGCCGCAGGGCCCTATCCACCAAACGTGATATTAGCACCTCATAGTCCGATGGGCGCATCTCCCGCCGGAAAAAGCTGCCCGGAATCTTGCCCGCCGCCGCGTATTTCTCTCGGTAATCCACGCTCAACGGCATAAAGTCAACATCCCCTCCTGCTTCCCGCGCGCTCACCACCGTCGCCAAAAGCATCGTATCACCCATACGCACCACCACAGACCCATCCGCCTGCTTTGCCAATTTCCCGGTCTCTACCGTAATCTCGCGCCCATCGGCAAGCTCTATCTTTTTTTCAATAACTCTCATCGCCTTCTCTAATTCCTTATCCTACAACATCCTAATGCACCCGGCTCTCGCCACTCCCCCCTCAACACCCCACCCCTCCCGCTCCGCGTCTCGGCGCGTTGAGCCCATTTTGGCAACAAACAACCGTGCGGCAACGCCCTTACACCTCTGCCCTTAGAGCAGCGTATGCTAAGGAGCTTGCCGCACGGCCGACCGCAACATCCCTTCCTAGCGCCGCAAATCCAACTCTTTCAGAATCGCACGGTAACGCTCGATGTCCCTATCTTTCAGATAGTCAAGCATACGCCGCCGCTGACCCACCAATTTTAGCAACGCCCGCTGCGTCACATGGTCTTTCTTGTTCACCCGCAGGTGTTCCGTCAAATGCCCGATACGGTAAGAAAACAGCGCTATCTGGCTCTCCGCGGAACCTGTATCGCTCTTAGACTTCCCGTACTTCGCAAAAAGCTCCGCCTTCTGCGCCGATGTTAAGTAGTCCATACTCCCTCTTTTTTCGCCTTTCTATGGCTTAGTTCATACTATTATCCGCGGCAAAGGTAAGCATTTTTTCGTTCCAATTATTGAACTCCCAATGCAACCCTCTCCGTGTGGGGTGCGGAATCATCCCGCGCCTCTTTTTTTCACGCTTCGCCCCGCCCGCGGGGAAAGCCCCAGCAGCTGGGCGCGCAGCAAGGGGGCAACCTTCGCTAGCGCGGGTTGCCCCCCTACCGATTAGAAACCTTTCCGAGCAACGTCAAACTCAGAACGCGTAGCCCAGCGTCAAGCCGCCATCATATAGGCCCTGCTTATACCAAACCGGCCGAACATCGCTAAAGAAAGCACCGAACATCGGCCGCCAGGAAATCGACAGCAGGAAATGGCTCGCCGTGCGGAACTGGAAGCCTACCGGCACCACAACTCCCCCTACGGGATACACCTCGATGCCTCCCCCTACGGGATACACCTCGATGCCTCTACCGCAGGGGAATATAAATGTACCAACCCCAAGACCCCCTCCAAAATAAATGTCAAAAACGCCTCCCACATCGTTCCGAAACGTCCAGGGAATGTAGTTGTAAGTCGCTGTCACTGTCGGGCAAGCAGCCAGCCACGGTATGCCCGCCCCAACCTCCAGAAAGCCGGGACCTAGCGTATGCTGGTAGCTGAGTTCGCTTATCCACCCAAGGCGCACCGATACCGCGCGTGGTTGCCCGGCCGCCCACCCAATGCTTAGCAGCACCGCCACCGCGGATAGATACACTTTTCGTAAAATATATTTCTCCTTCATAATCTTCTCTTTACTTTTATTCTTTCCTCTTCCGCATCGCGCGACGGGTCGCCCAGTCCACCGTGCTCGTATCCGACACCCGCACGTAGTGATCCTCGCCGTACCATCCACTCCCTATGGTAAGGGTATCTCCATGGATCGAGTAGGGCTGCGCGTCTAGATAATACGAGAAAAGGTCGCCAGTTCCTATCCTATAAAGAAAACCTTTTTTCGTGAAAACCGGTTCTTGCACTACGCGCACAACCCTTCCGAACGCTTCAAAGGGACACTCGAGCAGAACCCGATGGTAGTCATCCCCATCTCGCTTGAATTGGGACAGCTTATACACTCCTACCGAATCTGCTATCCTCCACTCTTTTGGGTTAGAAGGCACTTCCAACCAAAAGCCTAGCAGAGCGGGGTCAAGCTCATTCCCATTGAATGGTAAGCGTTCGTTCCACTCGCACCCATTGAACCCCAGGAGGAGCAGCGCGGCGGCCAGCCAAATGGGCGCGCCCCTACGCGTCGCGCCTTTCCTTTCTCTCAGCCTAGTAACGTTTTTCATAACCCTCTTGCCTATTTATTATCCCCAGCCCCTTCGCGCGGCAACCACCGGCGACATGCGCGCCGTCTTGCTACCCAATTCACGCTGCTCGTATCTAAAACCCTTACGTAACGCACCGTATAGGCTTCCAGCTGCTCCCCCCGCGTAATCGTGAGCGTATCGTTCCGCAGTGAGTACGGCGCAGCCTCTATAAAATCTGACACCGGGCCGCTGCTGAGCTGATATAGTTTTCCCCGCTTCGTGAAAACCGCTTTGCCGCTATTCCCTTCCACATGCGGGCACTCATCCCCGCCGTAGGCCCGCCACATCCGCATAGTATTCTCCTCTCCCTCCCGTCTGAACTCTATCAGCGCCTGGGTCCGTACCGCTAAATCGTACGCCGTGTCGGGTAGCACCCGCCACCAGAACCCCAGCAAACCGGCATCAAGCTCATTGCCCCTAAAAGGTAGCTTCTCATCCCAATCACATCCCAATACCATCGCCAGCAACGGCACCACCAGCAGCGCGCTTAACATCTTTCTACGCATAGCCTATCTTTTTACTTCTGCCACTACATATGTCTTGCTATCCAACCACAGATCGGTCGGCCAAATCGTATAGGGCCGCCACGCCGCCAAATCTACAGCCTCTCCATCTATGGCACACCCATGCTTCACGCTATACCACACCTGTAAAATTTTCTTCCTTCTCACACCCAAGCAGCAATACAAATATTGCCGCTAATCCTAACAGAAACGTAAAAAACTTCTTAATCATACAGCACTCCTCCTTATTGACTTAATTGCACAAATATATAAAAAAGACAACAAATCAAAACAGAATCAGGCCTCCCACCTTTTTTAATGCTATTTTCTAACGGTAAAATACACCGCTATAAACAGCACAATCCACATATTATCAGCACTTTTTATCCTATTAATGACAATACTGCAACTAACCCTAACAGAAACGTAAAAAACTTTTTATTCTTGTAGCATTCTCTCTTGTCGACTTAATTGCACAAATATAAAATAAACCGACAAATCAAAGAGAATTAGGGCAATTTACTTTTTTTATTTTTAGCCCCTTTTCCACGCCCCAAAACGCTCGGCTCATCGCATCGGCCGCACCATTTTATCCTACTAGAATCAACACTGCCGCGACCCCCAGTAAAGATGCCTCCCACCTGTCATACCGCCTGCCCCCATCTGGCCACCAAGGTGCGAAGTCGATGGCCGCTACGCCGACAGCCCTACTTAGAGGAACGCGCCGCACTCGCTCCACCTCCACGCGAATCTCCGCAAGAATTTTTTGGCGCAGCTTCGGCACATCGGGATGCAGCGCTCCGGCCAGCGCAACCTTACGGCAAGGGCAAACGTATCTACATTGTGTATTCCTTAAATGGGGCGCAATCGCACGTTGTGAATGGGCCATTAACTTTTCGTAATGGGAAAAAACTGACGAATAAGATGCTGTCGAAGAAAAAAATCTACTATCGATTTGCCGCCTATAGCCTTGGAGGTATGCTGGGGTTATCGATCGTTCTCCTGGCCATTGGGGGGCTATACTCGCTGCGCGCCGTGCGTAGCAACATATACGCCGAGCTGAAAATCACCGCCGAAGAAATCATCGGGGAAATGGGCAAAAACCATCTACAGAAAGCGCAGCACCTCGTTGAGGGCACTGCCAACATGATAGATGCCCTCATGGACGGCCGGGCGAGGGACCGAGAGATGGTAAAGCAGATGCTCTACGGAATCGTGGATAAGCATCCCGACATCACGGGGTTCGGTGTAGCCTTCTCCGCCAACGGATTCGACAGCGTTGACTACCTGCATAAGGGGGAGGCAAACTGCGACCCCAACGGCCGTTTCCTACCGTACTATACCCTGAACGAAAAGGGCATCCCCGTCCTAGATCCCCTCTATTCTTACGTGCTCGACGAGCCCGATAACTACTACTTCACCCCCATGCGGACGTTGAAACCTCACGTCACGGACATCTACGAAAGCAAGATTCTCAACAAAACCCAACTCATGTTTACGCTCGCCTGGCCTGTATTCAACCGCACCAGATTTGCCGGCGTGGTCATTGCCGACGTCTCGCTAGAGAACGAGCAGAAGCTAATCCAGAAATTTCACAGTTTTAATAGCTCCGCAACCATTTTCCTGCTCTCCACCAAGCAACGCATCATCGCCCACACGGGTAACTCCGACTGGGACGGTAAGAACATGCAGGAGCAAGACCCCTCGCACGCCCCCACGCAGGATGAATGGAAACGCCTCCTCGCGGGGGAACAGGTGCTACGCTACTGCGACCGCGAAGTCATGGTGCTGGAACCCATATTCATCATGGACCACGATGTACCTCTCACCCTAGGAATCGTGCTGCCCACTGCCGCGGCGTTTAGCGCCTCGCGGAAGCAGTTGGGCCTCTTCCTGCTCGTCGGAGTGCTGCTATCGCTACTCTTCGCCTTTGTGCTGGCACGTCTCATGCGCACGCAGCTCAAACCCATCGTCCACCTCACGGACCGCATACGCTGCATGGCAAATGGCCAACTGAACAAACGCTCCATTGAAAGGTCGCAACGGGCCGACGAAATCGGTGTGATTTCTCGATCGCTCGATGACCTCCTGCTCAACTTCAGCAATATTCTACAGAACATTAAAACCGCCTCTGTCAACATCGACACCGCCACCGCGAAGACACGAACGTTCTCTGACTCCTTCAGCAACGCCCAGGAGCATTCAAAGGAAACGGTGCGAAGCGTATCGGAGCTATGCGCGGCCATGGAAACATCGAGCAACCAGGCGGTCGCATCGACCGACCAAACCGTCTCAACCCTCGAGCACGCCAATGGGCTGCTGAACGAGCTGGCCTCCAAGCAGCACGAGAACGCTGAAACGCAAAAAATCGTGAACCAGCAGGTGCAGCTCATTACCAGCATCGCGCAAAAAACGAACATCCTAGCCATCAACGCTGCTATCGAAGCCGCCCGCGCCGGGGATGCCGGCCGAGGTTTTAGCGTAGTGGCCATCGAGGTGCGCAAGCTCGCCGAAATGAGCGCAGCCGCGGCGCAAGCCATCGTGGAGAAAAGCACTGAGAGCGTAGCTAAAAGCCAACTCACCCTAAATAAAATTGGGGAGGTCACCTCGATGATGAAAAAATGCACCAGTAGCATCTCCGAGGTGAATGGCATCAGCCGCGAGTACGAAGAGCTCGTGCAGCAGATCCGCACCCTCATGAACGGACTCGACGCAATGTCCGAGGAGAACGCCTCCATTGCCATCGAAATGCTGCAAATCGCACGTACGCTCGTGGAGAACAACCAAAAGCTCAACGATTCTATGGCGCGCTTCGATGCGCAATAATCCCAATCCGCGCTTCTCTCAATGGGGCACGCCGAGCGGTCGCATCGAAACAGCCCCGCGAAGCATTCCCTTCCATTGGGAGACCTTCAATGCCCGCAATGCCTCGAACGCAAAACGTGCCTCCTCCCATAGGGAAGGGCATCCACCTACGCGTTCTCCATCCGCAGGTGAACCCCAAAAACCTCCTCGAAGTGCAGGAAAAATTGTTCTCTCACGGCATCGAAATCCACCTCACGCCCCAACTCGGCCGACAGCGAGGTGACCCCGCAACCGCGAAGTCCGCACGGATTAATCTTATCGAAGTAGCCTAAGTCGGTATTTACATTCAATGCGAAGCCGTGGGTGGTAATCCCCTGCCCAATGTGAACCCCCACTGCGCAAATCTTACGGAGATGTCCTCGGCCATCGCATCCAAGCCACAGCCCCGGCGCATCTTCGCGCGGTACGCATGTCACCCCAAACGTAGCGCATGTTCTACGGGCCGAATCCAGCAAATGCTCCACATACTCTTTCGCGCCTAGTCCCAACGTGGGTAAATGCAATATCGGGTACGCCACTAGCTGCCCCGGGCCATGGTACGTTATATCTCCACCCCTATCTACGCCCACCACCTTCACTCCCATTCGCTCCAGAAGCTCTTTGGATACCAGCATATTCTCGCTACGGCCATGCTTCCCAAGCGTATACACGGGGTCATGCTCACCCGCCAACAGGTAACCGCAACGCCCCTTCAGCAGCCCTCCCTGCTCCCTCTGCAACGTCCGGTGAAGGCGGTGCTGCTGCGCCAATCCCGCCTCATAATCACGAATGAATGGTAACACCTCAACTACAGATTCTTCCATTGGCACTCGCTTCCCTCATTTTATCTCGTCGCGCGAAGAAACTCCGCAGGCCGCCAACGCCCGCGATGCATGGAACGATGAGCGGACCAGGGGGCCAGCCTCCACGTAGCGAAATCCCATGCGCAGTGCCTCGTGGCGCAATGCGGAGAACTCCTCGGGTGGCACGTAACGCTCCACAGGGTAGTGCCCATGGGTAGGTTGCAAATACTGTCCCAACGTCACCACGCACACCCCCGCTTCGCGCAGCTCCCGTAGCGTCTGCAACACCTCCTCCTGCCGCTCTCCTAGCCCAAGCATCATACCCGACTTACACACCGCACCGCTCCCCGCGATGCGCGCAAGGACATCGAGGCTATACCTATACTTCGCGTGGGAACGGACACTGGGGGTCAGCCGCTCCACAGTTTCAATATTATGCGCGGCGATATCGGGCCGCTCGCTCAGCACGCGCTCAAGCGCAAAGGGTTTCCCCATGAAATCGGGAAGCAACG
>JABCPG020000087.1 GCA_013333195.2 Bacteroidia bacterium | reverse complement strand
TTGAGAGTTGAGAGTTGAGAGTTGAGAGTTGAGAGTTGAGAGTTGAGAGTTGAGAGTTGAGAGTTGAGAGTTGAGAAGGGCGGCTCCACTTTTATTAGTTTTGAGAGTGGAGAGTTGAGAGAGGCGACTCCACTTTTAACTCTCAAAACTTCACTCTAATTCAACTCTAAAATCTCAACTCTAAACTCTAAAATAAAGTGGAACAAGAAAATACAGTTAGATACAAGAGTAAGCGATTTGCAGTACGTATCGTCAATCTATACAAATATCTTTGTACGGACAAGAAGGAGTTTGTGCTTTCTAAGCAGGTACTTCGCTCCGGCACCAGCATTGGAGCCAACCTTGCAGAGAGTGAAACCGCAATGAGTACAAAGGATTTTCTTGCTAAGGTCTATATAGCTTTGAAAGAATGCGGTGAAACCATCTATTGGTTAGAGCTGCTCAACGAAACGGCATATATTGATGACAAAGAGTTTGAAAGTATCTCTCAAGATTGCACAGAAATCAAAAAGATGCTTATGGCTACCACCAAAACATTATCCGCCAAACTCAACTCTCAACTCTGAACCCTTAAAACTCCATAAAATGGACAAGATATTGATATATACTGGTCAAGATGGTTTGACCAAGATAGATGTGGAACTTGAGGAGGACACGCTGTGGCTTACTCAAGCACAGATGTGCGAATTGTATCAAACGAGTAAGTCGAACGTGAGTGAGCATATTAAGCACATCTTCGAGGAGGGAGAACTTCAGGAAGAGGCAGTTGTTCGGAAATTCCGAACAACTGCTGCCGATGGTAAATCGTACCTGACTACCTTTTACAATCTCGATATGATTATTGCCTTAGGCTATCGTGTGCGCAGCATCACTGCCACTCGCTTTCGCCAATGGGCAACAATACGATTGAAAGAATATATCACCAAGGGCTTTACACTCGATGATGATCGACTGAAGAAATTAGGCGGTGGCGGCTATTGGAAAGAGCTGCTGGAACGTATCCGCGACATTCGTGCCACGGAGAAAGTATTTTATCGTCAGGTATTGGAAATTTATGCTACGAGCATCGATTACGACCCACGAGCTTCTGTCTCACAGGAGTTTTTTAAGAAGGTGCAAAACAAGATTCACTTTGCCATACACGGACACACCGCAGCAGAACTGATAATGGAGCGTGCCGATGCAGAGAAAGATTTTATGGGGCTGCTTACTTTCAATGGCGGACAGCCTACCTTAGCCGAGGCACGCACGGCAAAGAATTATTTGGACGATAAGGAACTCCGTGCCATGGGACAACTGGTATCGGGTTATCTGGATTTTGCAGAGCGCCAAGCCGAGAAAGAACAACCCATGACGATGAACGACTGGGCAAACTATTTGGACAGGATACTCACTATGTCGGGCGAACAACTGCTGCAAGATGCTGGCAAGGTGTCGCATTCGGAGGCAATGGAACATGCCACCAGTGAGTACCGCAAATATAAGCAACGCACTACCAGCGATGTAGAACACGACTACCTCAATGCCATCAAGCGTTTGGAGGATCGAGGCAAGAAAGGGAACAACGAAGAACAATGAAACTAAAATTTAAGCATCAAGGTTTTCAGGTGGAGGCAGCTCGCAATGTGGTGCGTGCCTTTCAAGGACAACCCTATCACAATTGCGTTGATTATATTATGGATCGAGGAAAAAGTCAGCAGATCGAAGCCTTTAAGACAATGGGCTTTGGCAATGCACCGCTTACCCTCGACCGTAGCGATATTAAGAATAATGTGCGTGCCATCCAGATGGAGCAAGGCTTAAAACCTATCGACCATTTGGAGGGTGAGGGCATACACCTCACCATCGAAATGGAAACGGGTACTGGCAAGACCTATACCTACATCAAGACGATGTACGAACTGAACAAACATTATGGCTGGAGCAAGTTTATCATCGTAGTGCCGAGCGTGGCTATTCGAGAAGGTGTGTATAAGAGTTTCGAGACAATGCAAGACCATTTTGCCCACGAATACGGCAAGCGCATGCAATACTTTATCTACAACTCGAAGCAGCTCACCAAGATAGACAACTTTGCAAGCGACAACAACCTGCACGCCATGATCATCAACACGCAGGCATTTAACTCATCGCTCAACGAGGATAAAAATCAGGAAGGACGCAGTGGCGATGCCGCTGCCCGTATTATCTTCTCGAAACGTGATGAATTTGGCAGCCGTCGCCCTATCGACATCTTGGCAAAGACCAATCCTGTGATGATTATCGACGAACCGCAGAGTGCGCTCGGTGCCAATACCAACAACGCCACCCGAAAGGGAATCAAGCTCTTCAATCCATTGGCGATGCTGCTCTATTCGGCTACCCACCGTGAGGTGATGAACATGGTGTATCGCCTTGATGCGATTGATGCCTACAACAAGAAGTTGGTGAAGAAAATAGAGGTGAAGGGCATACGCCAAGTGGGAAGTACCGCCACCAATGGTTTCCTCTATCTTGATGAGATAGTGGTGAGCAAGGGCAAGAATCCGCAGGCACGCATTACCTACGACATCATCGGCAATACGGGCAATGTGCGGCAGACTACGCGTTTGGTGGGCGAGGGCTTCGACCTTTACGAACAGAGCGGACAGATGGCAGAGTATCGCGACCACTATGTGGTGGAGCGCATCGATGGGCGTGCCGGCATGGTAAAGTTGCTCAACGGCATGGTGCTCTACGAAGGCGATTCGCAGGGCGAAGTGACCGAAAACGTGATGCGACGCATACAGATTCGCGAGACTATCAAGACGCATATTGAGCGCGAGCGCATTCTCTTCCCAAAGGGAATTAAAGTGTTGAGCCTCTTCTTCATTGACCATGTAGAGAATTATCGTACTTACGACGATGGCGACAATGGCAAAGGTAAGTTTGCCGAGATGTTTGAAGAAGAGTACCAACGAGTATTGCAGGAGTTGCAACCCACCTTTACCGATGGGGCATACACCCGCTATCTGTCACGCTTCACGGTAGAGCAGGTACACAATGGCTACTTCTCTAAAGACAAGAAGGGTAAGTTTATCGACTCAAAGGTAAAGCGTGGAGAGGCTGACAGCAGCGACGAAAGTGCCTACGACCTGATTATGAAGGACAAGGAGCGGTTGTTGAGTTTTGAAGAACCTACACGTTTCATCTTCTCGCACTCGGCTTTGAAAGAAGGGTGGGATAACCCCAATGTGTTCCAGATTTGCACGTTGAAGAACAGTGCCAATGAGACCAATAAGCGTCAGGAAGTGGGTCGTGGTATGCGTCTTTGCGTGAACAAAGACGGTGAGCGTCAAGACTCCGATGTATTGGGGACCACAGTATTCGACACCAATGTATTGACCGTGATAGCCAGTGAAAGCTATGAGCAGTTCTCCAAACAGCTGCAACACGAAATAGCCGACGTGGTGAACGATCGCCCGGTGATCATTACTCCGACACTTTTTGTGGGCCGTATTTATGAAACGGCGGACGGCAACAAAGTGAAGATAACTGTAGATGATGCCCGCAAGATATACAATCAGCTCATCAAGCGTGACTATGTGGATGACGATGGCAAGCTGACCGATACCTACTTTGAGGAAAGGCAAGTCGAAACGCTCAACTTCGACAACCAGTTTAATGACATCAAAGAGGGTATTGCTCAGACACTGGATAGCGTCTTTAATCCAAAGGCGGTAAAGATAGACGATGCCCGTAAACCTAAGGAGGCTAACTTCCAAGAAGAGCAGTTTAAGAAAAAACAATTCCAAGAACTGTGGAAGCGCATCAATGTCAAGACCTACTATAAAGTGGATTTTGAGACGACTGACCTTATCCATAAGTCTGTTGATGCAATTGACAAGCACCTCAGCGTAACAGAAATTCGCATGGTGGTAGAAGAAGGACGCATGGAAGAAATACGCGACAAAGACTCTTTGGAAGCTGGCACAGCTATGGTACAAGAGAAAGCACGCACCTATAATGTGCGTGAGACGGTTGGTTCAGGTGTGGTTTACGACTTAATAGGTCGTTTGGTGGCTGCCACAGGACTGACCCGCAAAACCATCGTGGCTATCTTGAAAGGTATACGCCCTGTCACCTTCCATCAGTTTAAAATGAACCCCGAGGAGTTTATCCGTAAAGTAGGCAACATCATCAACGATGAAAAGGCGATGGCGGTAGTGCAAAAGATATGCTATGAGCGTACCAACAACACCTACGATGTGGACATCTTTACCAAGGATACCCTGCGAGGTAAGATCGGTATCAACGCCATTGAGAGTACCAAGTCGCTCTACGACCTTGTGGTGGTGGATAGTGAGGGTGTGGAGAAACGATTTGCCGAGGCTTTGGAGACCCACGACGAAGTGGCTGTCTATACAAAGCTACCACGTGGATTTTATATCAACACGCCAATGGGCCACTACAATCCCGACTGGGCTGTAGCTTTCAACGAAGGCACAGTGAAACACATCTACTTTATTGCCGAAACCAAGGGCAACGAGTGGCAACGCTCACAACTCCGTGGTGCAGAGGATGCCAAGCTCGAATGTGCCGCTCGTCACTTTGAAGCCATCAGCCAAAGTGGCAATGTGGTGTATGGTGTGGCAAAAGATTACAAGACATTGTATGATAAGGTGATGAAATAATTTGTATTATTCCTTAATTCCGCAGCATTATTCCTTGTGAGGTACTTTTATATATTGAAGTGACATTTTGGGGATTTATCCATTGATAGGGGGATTTTCTGCTTAGAAAAGACCCAAGAAACACCGAAGCACCTCATATCAACATATAGAGTCTCAGAAAGACATCTCAACATATAAAATTTTCTTACAAAAAAATATTGCGGAATTATGAATTATGTTAGTAAAAAAGTATATTTGCACAATGACAACAAAAAAGAACCTTTCAGCAAATTCTCAGCAGAGAGCATCAGAATCCTTGTTAAAGGATATTCGCCGTAACACGAAACGAATTTTCACTTCACATACGGAAGCTAGATTTTTCCTATATTTGCGAGGGTTAAAAAACGTAGCGATCTATGAAACGATATTCGTACGGGGTTTTGTTGGCGTTGGCCTGCGCGCTGCTGTCAACGCTGCCGGCATCGGCGGGAACGGCTGCCACCGCGGGCAATGCAGCTGATGGTGAGTCTCCAAAAGGCGGGGTATCGAAGGAAATGGCGCAGCGGCTAAAGCGGGAATACGATAGCCTATCGAGGGCTTTGAGTGCTACTGCAGAACGTTTGGGCTCTGTATCGAAGGCTTTGGCGGAGCGGGCCAAGGCGCAGGGTAAGGGAAGGTGTACACGCGTGAAATATACCGGTTGGCCGTTGCTGGAAAGCGATGACGATATGGTTATTATTGAAGGGGATGATATCCGTCTTGAAGAGACGAGGGGTAAGAATGGGCGGACCGTTGTCCGCGGGCGTAATCAGACTATCACCGTGGACGGCGATAGCGTTCGGGTTTCGGTGGTGCGGAGTAGGGATGGCAAGCGCAGCGAGGAGAGGTCATCCTTCAGCAAGCGGGGCAAGCGGGTGGTTGTGCGGGGTGACAGCGTGCTTGTGTTTAATCTTGACGAAGGACGAGCGTTCGACGTGCGTAACGCTAGGAAGCTGGATTCGCTGGAGAAGCGGTTGAATAGGATTTTTACGGAAAAGGATTTGGAGGCGATTGATGCGTTCTCCGAGGGGGCTTTGCGGTACGCCGACGGCGTGAGGCGGTACGTTGCGGCGAAGCTTGAGGCTGGCGAGCGGAGGTCGGCGGCGGAGGCTGCTATGAAGCGACTCGGCGAGGAGCTTGAGCGTGCGGCTAAAGAGTTGCAGCGGGCGAGCGCGCGTGAGGAAGAGCGTCGCGGTGGAAAAAAGTAGGGTGCTTCAGATTGCGGTTGACATCTTTTCCCCGGATCGTGAGCTACCCGCGGAGTGGGGACGGCTCGCATCGGCGGCGCGGGAGGCGTGCGCCGGTAGCTATGCACCCTACTCGGGCTTTAGCGTGGGGGCCGCGGTGGAGTTGGCGAGCGGAACGGTGCTGCGGGGTGCGAATCAGGAGAATGGGTCTTATCCCTGCGGGCTTTGCGCTGAGCGGGTAGCGTTGTTCAGCGCAATGGCCGTGGAGGGGCGTGAGCCCGTGCGGCGTATGGCGGTGGCCGCGAGGAGGGGGACGCAGTGGGTGCAGCGCCCGGTGACACCCTGCGGGGCGTGCCGACAGGTGATGCTGGAGGTGGCGCAGATGCAGCGGGGCACGTTTGCCCTTCTAATGCTCGGGGAGTTGGAGTCGCTGGTAGTGCGCGACGTGCGGGCGCTGCTGCCGCTCGCCTTTACGCTCGATGCGTAGGGGACGAGCGCGGCGAAACGCAAATTTTGCGTTGTTTTAAAACGAGAATTTTTTGCTACCTTCGCGCTGTCCTTGCGGAGGGCATTCGGGGTATAGCGCAGTCCGGTTAGCGCATCTGCTTTGGGAGCAGAGGGTCGCAAGTTCGAATCTTGCTACCCCGACTCTTTTTTAGAGGGGTGGGGCTATGGCGGGTTGCCTATCCTGCGGGGTAGCGGTGTATCGCTGGGGGGCGCGTAGCTTATGCCCCTTTCTTGCGCTCCGGGATGCGGGCGCATGAATTCCTTCCCTCCCGCCATTACGCGGTGCTGCTGTGAGCGCCCGATTCGACGCTATAAAGTGTACTCTTCTCTTTGCGAAAAGCGATTGGAATGGGGGCTATTTAATACTTAGAGAGGCTGTAAGCTGCGCTTTCACTTGGGGTAAAAGCCTTTAATGATGCCTCTTTGCGTGGGGAATTTATAGGGTCTCTAGCGATTTGGTGGCCACTGGCTATCAAATCGGAGCGGACACTCCAAACTTCTTCTTACCTTTGGTTGCATTATCTACTTTCGGCACGGGTAGATAATCTTAATGGTCTGAGGTTCTACGAAACGAGGTACTTCTGGTGGCGATGGTCAAAACGTTAACTACCAAGGCGTATTGGGAATAGCCTCCCGGAAGGATTGGCGTTTAGCTGGGATAAGGAGTGCGCTACGTATCTAGCGCCAAAGGAACGAGTTGTAAAATGGAGCTGCGGATGTTATCAAGGATTCTATGGCCTTAGAATTTTTACATTTCAGGTTGAATGCAATTTGTTTATGGCGTATGTTTTACATACTCTCGCCGGTAGGGTGCGGCGATTCTGCCTGTTGGTTACCTTTCGAACGCAGTTTCGCTGCGGGCGACGGTAAAAGAGGGAAGCTCTAAATTTGGGAGCACAAGCGAGTAAATATGGGTTCAAGCATTGATATTAGCGAGACCAATCTGCTGCGCCAATCGGAAGAATTGCTCGCGGAGCTACTTCGCGACCATACGACGAAGGGCAATATCTTTTGGGCGTCGGATAATTATGAGTTTTTAGGCGAGGGGTACGGATACTATGATCCGATTACCATCGCTACCATTACGGGCGAACGGGGTTCGATCATACAGCCAAGGGTGCTTAAGTCCCGCGCGGAGCAGGTTGGGCGGACCAAGGATAAGGCAGAGGTGTTTACCCCCTCTTGGGTATGCAATGCTCAAAACAATTTGATTGACGAGGCCTGGTTTGGGCGCAAGGATGTTTTTAACCATGAGCATCATGAAACGAAAACGTGGACAGCTACGACTGTACCTATTGTTTTTCCCGCGGGGAAAACCTGGGAAGACTACGTTCGCTCGACACGTATGGAGATTACCTGCGGCGAGGCTCCCTACCTCGTGAGCCGCTACGATGCTACGACAGGTGATTCTATCCCCATTTCGCAACGTATAGGTATGCTTGACCGAAAACTGCGGGTGATCTCGGAGAATATCGCGAGCCCTGCCGAATGGCTCTCGATGGCGCAAGAGGCTTATAAAAATATCTATGCCTATGAATGGCAGGGTGATAGCCTTTTGCTGGCGAGAGAGGCGCTGCTGATGAGCTTTGTCGAGTATTACGCGGAGAAATTTGGGGAAAATCCACAGCTCAGTTCCATTAAAGATATCGCCTATATCATTGCCTGGAATGTCTTCCAGATGGATGGCCTCAAGGGCGTTGTTCCTAATAGCTGTAGGCATAATAAAGTTGTTAAGGTGCCATGCATACTGGGAGAGATGGATAGCATCGAGATTTGCGGCGGGTGCCGGGATGGCACTTTCAAAGGGCACAATGGGACGCCCTGCATCATCCGTGAGTGGGGCTGCAAAGACCCCAAGACCGGCGCGAACGATCGTGAGGTTGAGTTTAGAAATCTTATTAGGCATCATATGTAGCCATGAATAATACCTTTACTCTTCCGCTTAAATCTCGTCTTATCTATGTGTTTGCCATCGCGGATAAACAGCATGCGGGTTGCCTTAAAATAGGTGAAACGACATTGGGAGATGTCGATCTTGCTTTTACACCACCTAATAGCCCCCCGCTCAATGAAGCTGCCCGCGCGCGCATAGATCAATACACCAAAACGGCGGGAATCAGCTACGAATTGCTACACACGGAGCTTGCCATATGCGACCGGGATGGGCAAAGACAGACCTTCACAGATAAGCAGGTGCATAGAGTCCTAGAGCGATCGGGCGTAAAGCGTAAGGAGTTTGCGGGCGCCACCGAATGGTATCTATGCACTTTGGAGACGGCCAAGCGGGCCATCGCGGCGACTAAAGCGGGAAAGGCGAGTCTACAGGCCGAAGAGGTTACTTCCGGCGATAATCCCATCATCCTGCGCCCGGAGCAAAAGAAGGCGGTCGAACGTACGCTGAAGCAGTTCCGTCGGGGCAATCAAATGCTCTGGAATGCAAAGATGCGTTTTGGTAAGACCCTCTGCGCCCTGCGTGTAGCCAGGGAGATGGGGGTAGGCCGCACGATTATCATCACGCATCGCCCCGCGGTGGATGAGGGTTGGTTCGAAGATTTTGGCAAGACCTTTTACGACCGTCCCGACTGGCACTACGGTTCGCGCGGCAAGGGTGAGAGCTTTGCCTCTCTCCAGCGGCTCGCTTCCCAGGGAAAGAAATATGTATATTTCGCCTCTATGCAGGATATGCGCGGCTCCAAGGAGGTGGGCGGCAAATTTGACAAGAACAACGAGGTCTTTTCCACCGCTTGGGACTTGGTCATTGTGGACGAGGCGCACGAGGGGATGCAGACGGAGCTTGGCAAAGCGGTTCTTGAACAGCTTATCGGCAGGAAAACCAAGACGCTGCGCCTTTCGGGAACACCCTTCAACCTACTCGACGATCATAAGGAGAATGAGGTCTTCACATGGGACTACGTGATGGAGCAGAAGGCTAAGAGGGACTGGGAAATCAATCATCTTGGCGATACCAATCCTTACGCCTCCCTGCCTACACTGCATATCTACACCTACGATCTCGGCCGTCTGATGGGCGAGTATAGCGATGAGGAGAAGGCCTTCAACTTCCGCGAGTTCTTCCGCACGAGGAGCGACGGTAGCTTTGTGCACGATGGCGATATCGACCATTTCCTCTCCCTGCTCACTACGGACGATGAGGATTCTCTCTACCCTTACTCCAACGATGCGTTTCGGAAAATATTCCGCCATACCCTTTGGGTTTTGCCTGGCATCAAGGCTGCCAAAGCCCTTAGCCGCAAGCTCAATGAACACCCTGTTTTCGGACTCTTCCGAGTGGTCAATGTGGCCGGTGATGGGGATGCCGACGAGGAGTGCCGCGATGCGCTTGAGCTAGTCAGTCAAGCCATCGGCAATGATCCTGATGAAACCTACACGATAACCCTTTCATGCGGCCGGCTCACCGTGGGTGTCAGCGTTAAGCCCTGGACGGGTGTGCTCATGATGGCGGGTTCGCATAGCACCTCGGCGGCAAGCTATATGCAAACGATTTTCCGTGTGCAAACGCCCTACGCTCATAATGGCCGCATGAAGACCGATTGCTACGCCTTCGACTTTGCCCCTGACCGAACGCTGCGGGTTTTGGCAGAGGCTGCAAAGGTGTCGCGTGGGGCTGGCAGGCAAAGCGGGGGGGATCGCGTAGTTTTGGGCGATCTCCTCAATTTTTGCCCCGTCATTGCCGTTGAGGGGAGCAAAATGAAGCGATATAAAGTGGAGATGCTGCTCGCCCACCTCAAGCGAGCGCGGATTGAGAGGGTGGTACGAGGCGGTTTCGAGAATGGCGACCTCTACAACGACGAGCTGCTCAAGCTTACCGAGGTGGACCTACAGGAGTTTGATGGGCTCAAGGGCATCATTGGCAAAACGAAGGCAATGCCGAAGATGGGTGGCATAGCTATCAATCGCCAGGGCCTTGCCAATGAGCAGTACGCGGAGGAGGTGATCCCCGGGAAAAAGAAAGGGCAAAGGCCCGCATCTGAGGAGCAGAAACGATTGGAGGATCTCAAAGCTAGAGGCGATCAGCGTCTGGAAGCTATCTCCATCCTGCGAGTCATCTCTATCCGTATGCCCCTCATGCTCTACGGGGCTGAGATGAAGGATGAGGACAAGGAGTTGACCATCGACAATTTCGTGAATCTCGTGGACGAACGGTCGTGGGAGGAGTTCATGCCCCGCGGCGTGACCAAACAAGTGTTCCGTAGGTTTAAGCGATACTACGACCCCGATATTTTCCGTGAGGCGGGCAAACGCATTCGGGAGATGGCGCGCATGGCGGATAAGTTCACCATCGAGGAGCGGATCTCCCGTCTGGCGGGTATCTTCGCCGCCTTCCGTAATCCCGACAAGGAAACGGTGCTCACGCCTTGGCGGGTGGTCAATATGCATCTCGGCGACAGCCTTGGGGGCTACTGCTTCATGGACGAGAGCTATAG
Organism: Bacteroidia bacterium; assembly: GCA_013333195.2. Taxonomy (GTDB): domain Bacteria; phylum Bacteroidota; class Bacteroidia; order Bacteroidales; family CAJPTX01; genus Bacteroides_D. The sequence continues at coordinate 57,991 of JABCPG020000087.1, read as the reverse complement.
TTCCCCTTTGGATGCGCCTCGCTACATTGCGCGTAAGGGTGTCACCTCGGAGGTGTTTCATCCCGGGAGCGTCATTCTGGAAATTAATTCCAAGAGCGGCCTCTACCCGCTCTACGCTACCTACAGCATCTACCGCGCGAGGCTCGACGAGGTGAGGGTGCGGTACGGGGAAGTCGATCGAGCCACAGCCCTCATGCTCTAGGATAGAACGCTTGAGGAGAATATCCTTGTGGTCTGCAAAACCCCCATGGCCCGCGCTATCACGATGCGCACCCTGCGTGGTTTCCGGCAGGCTACGGTGCATGCCGAGTGCTACCCGGACCTCATTGAGAATATTACGAGCGATCCCGATGGCGTGGTGGATACGCTGCGCTCGGGCAAGAGATTTTGGAAAATAAGCAGCGACGAAAACATGAAGATAGACGCTATTATAGGCAACCCGCCCTACCAGATGACGGTGGCGAGGAAGGAAACAGAGAATGGGCAGAAGGCTGTTGTAAATATATTTCAGCATTTTCAAGTGCTTGCCGATAATCTTACATCCCGCTTCTCTTCGCTCATTTATCCTGCCGTGCGGTGGATTCATCGCTCCGGGAAGGGCTTGGCCGATTTCGGGTACGAGCAAATCAACGATGTCCACCTCGCGCGCCTGCACTTCTACCCCGATTCTACGGATATTTTCCAGGATGTTGGTATCGCCGATGGCCTCTCTATCGTCTTTAAGGATAGAGAAAAAAGCAGCGGAGGCTTTATCTATGTTTACAGTAGGGGGGGAGAAACGACAGAGGTTCAGATGCTCAACCCCGGCTATACCCTGATGGCTCTCAACCCTATAGCAGAAAAAATCAGTCAAAAAATACAGGACTTCGTGCGCACGGATTACGATTACATTTCCAACTCTGTGTTGCCGCGTAGCCTCTTTTCCATAGAAAGCGATTTCGTGGAGAATAACCCCCTGCTGGTGCGTCCCTATAGGGAAGGAGAGTGCCTCGGCGAGGATGAGATAAAACTCTTTACCAACGATAGGGCGGGCAAGGCGGGACGCGCCGCTTGGTACGTAACAAGCCGGAACGTTATTAAAACCGGAGAAAAATTCCTTCATCAGTGGAAGGTGGTTGTTTCCAGCGCGAATGCAGGAGGACAAAAGCGTAGTAACCAGATTGCCATTCTCGACAATCGGTCTGCCTTTGGGCGCTCCCGCGTTGCGCTCAAGACCTTTGACACCGAGCGCGAGGCGCGAAACTTTCTCACCTACTGCCAAACCGACTTCATACGTTACGCCTTTCTCCTCACGGATGAGGCGCTAACATCTTTAGGGAAACTCGTGCCAGATCTGTTGAACTATGCCGATGATAATGGTTTAATAGATTATACGCATGATGTGAATGCTCAGCTCTACCGTCTGTTTGGAATCGACGAAGAGATGCGGGCGATTATCGAACGAACCCTTCAAGAGAAGAGGTAGTATTACGTGCAAAGGAGAAAATCAGCGAATACCCCTTGAACAGGGTATATGCGGATTTTATTGTTGTTCAATACGTTACGGTATTATTCCATAGCTCGTACCTTCTCCTCGATGAAGGAGATCTCACTTTCCGAGAGGGCGTATTTTCGGTAGAGCTGTCGGTCTATGTCCGAGACGCTCTGAGTCCAGTCGATGTCCGAGCGGTTGGTAAAATCTTGCAGCGGCACAAGCCTCCAGGTATCCTTCGGGTTATGTTGGGTCACTTTAAGAATGCCGAGCAGCGTACGGGCAAACTTCGTCTTGACATATTTAAGACAAGCCTCAGCCTCTGCGCGAGTGTCGAAAGCCCCTATCGTCAGGAAGGTCTGGGTAGCCCCAATTAAGGGTACCCCAATTATAGGTGTTCCTATTATGGGGGTACATGGCACCTCTCCGATAGCCCCAGAACCGTTGCTCTCGGGGACAATCACCTTGTGCTTATCCAAATTTGGGTGCTCCCCAAATAAATTTTTATCGGCGTAGCGAAAGCAGCGTCCTCCCGTAGTTCGTCCGTAGAAGCCTACCGTTCCGGGACGCTGCTCTTCGGAAAAGAAGTCGGGGAGTTTGTCGAATACATTGCTAATGATTTTCCTATCGCCATTTAGCCGTTCGAGTACGAGACGCTCGACTTCGGGCTTACTGGTATCAAAACGGTAGCTCGACTCAGCATAAATAATCTCAACGAGAGATTGCTCTTGCTTAGCCCCTACCTTATCGGCTATTGTGTCTAGTTCTGGGTATGCCTTGAACGTTCCTATTTTACCAAAATCCTGTTTGGCATCCCGAAACATTATCGCCACCCCGCCTGTGATACCAACGGTAGGGAATATCTCCGTGCTATTAGCTTTATAGGCAACAACCCTAAAATGCACATCGTTAAGCATCTTGTTGTTCCATTCTGTGGGAGTAAACCCAGCATTAAAAAGGTAGCGGGCCGGAGTAATGAGGGAGACCCTTTGCGATAGTTGTGAAGCTAAATCTATAAAGAGATGATAGACAGGTTTCGCTCTGCCATTGCCTTCCACCGTCATCTGGTAGGGCGGGTTGCCTATAATAGCGTAAATCGGCGAACTTTTTGCGATACTACCAAGAAAAAACAAGGAAATATGGTAAAATCGTTTGGGCAACAACTCCGGAGCGAAGCGCTGTCGGACAATACGATTGCGGCTTACCTCTACGCGGTGGAAGATTTTGGGCGGAAGTACCCCTGTTTCAATCGGGAAAACCTGTTGCTTTACAAGGCGGAGCAAATGGAGCGATTTAAGCCTAAGACCGTAAACCTACGCATCCAGGCGCTCAACAAATACTTAGCGTTCATAGGTAAACCTCGCCTGCGCCTGAAGTCTCTTAGGATACAGCAACGGACCTACCTCGAGAATGTGATTAGCGATGCGGACTACCAGTACCTTAAGAGCAAACTCAAAGCAGAGGAGGATGAGGTTTGGTATTTCCTCGTTCGCTTCCTAGGAGCTACGGGCGCCAGGGTGAGCGAACTCGTGCAATTCAAGGCAGAGCATGTAAGGGCGGGCCATTTAGACCTCTATACCAAGGGGGGAAAGGTTCGTCGGATCTTTATTCCCCACGATCTTAGCATTGATGCGCAGGCCTGGTTGGTTCGCTCCAACATAGAGAGTGGGCATGTATTTTTAGATAACCGGGGTAAGCCGATTACCCCAAGGGCCATACGGCATAAGCTGCAACGCTTCGCGCATCTCTGGGGCATTAATCCTAAGGTGATGCATCCGCACTCCTTCCGCCATCGGTACGCTAAGAATTTTTTGGAGGCGTTCAATGATATAGCGCTGCTTGCGGACCTGATGGGGCATGAGAGTATCGAGACCACTCGTATCTACCTGCGTCGCACAGCCGGCGAGCAGCAAGCAATTGTAGACAAGGTTATTACTTGGTAGACTTTTAATCCTAGAAAATGGTTGCCAGCGGTATTGTTCTGCGCCTGCAACCTGTGGAACGATCCGAGATGGATTTTGAGCCTGCGTATAATCCTCTGAGCTGTGGCGGGAGCGTGCTGGCTGCTGCGCATCTTGACGGCAGGAGCGTGCCGGGGCGGTTCGCTGCGTTAAAGGTTATTCCTTTTTAGGATGAAACTAGTTACAACCCCCAATTTATTTCATTTGAAATGCAACAAAAAAGAAGCCACTACGTTTCAAAGGGCGGAAACCAAGGAAACTGCATCAGGGCTTTCAGTTTCTTCGCATGGTGGGAACGTGAGTTTTTCCATTGTTGATTTAGGTAGTGTGAAAAGCAGGTAAAGGGGTAGTGGAAGAGCAGCGAAAAAAGATATTAATTGCCGCGGGTAAGGAGATGATGGCGCGAGGGGTGCGCGTGGTGACTATGGATGAGATTGCCGCGCAGGTGGGGATGTCCAAAAAGACCATTTACACCTACTTCAAGGGGAAGGACGAGATAGTTGAGGCGATATTTGCAGCCCATTTTGATAGTCAGTGGGGTAAGGTTTCGGGAGAGGGGGGCGGCTTGATTGATCGTTTGCTTCAGCTCATGAGTTTAGAGGTGCGGCAGCACCATTCGGTTTGTCCGCAGTTTCTGGAAGATCTTAGGCGGTACTACCCCGCGCTGCTCTCAGACTTCTTGCAGAGGCGTCGTGAATATGTGCGTAGGGAGCTGGATAGGTTGCTCCTATCGGGAGAGGAGGAAGGAACTATTCGTGGTGATATTGATCGGGAGGTGATAGTGGATATTTTAACAGATTTTCCCTCGATGCTGCTGTACAACGATCGGATCGCGGCACTGGGATATTCTGTGGCGAGAATGCGTTCCGCGGTGCAGGAGCTGCTGCTCGGGGGACTGCTAACCGATGAGGGGCGTAGCAGGGTGCAGACGCTCCGTGCCGAGCAGAAAAGTAAAGGGGATAAAAATAGTAATTAGTTGATATAGATAGCAATGGGATACAGTGAGAAACGAATAAATCTGCGTAGAGTGGTGGCTTTAGCGGCTATTGGGTTGTGCATGGTCGTGGGCAATGGTGTGGCCGCGCAGCCTAATGGGAGTGTGGCGGGCGGTGACACCCTGCGTCTTTCGCTCCGCGAAGCGGTGGGCATGGCCATGGAGAATAATGTTGGCCTCAAGGCTTCGCAGCTTAATGAGGAGTCATCCCGTTACGGAGAATTGCAGCAGTGGAGCAACATCATGCCAACCGTTAAGGCGCAGGCTAGCTATAGCAGGCAGGTGAAGAAGCCCGTCATGTTTTTCCCGGAGGATTCCCCAATGGCAAGGATGGGGACCACAACCATGGAGATGGGTTCGGATAACAGCTATACCGGCTCGCTGTCGGTTGCGCTTCCCATCTTTGCCATGCAGGCTTACCGGAGTATTCAGGGTAGCAAGGTGGACACGAAGATTGCCGAGGAGCAGGTGCGCGGCGCGCGGATAGATCTTGCGGGGCAGGTGAAACTTGCCTACATAGCCATCCTACTCGCGGAGAAATCGCTCGAGGTGATGGATTCGAGCCTTGCGTCGGCTTCACGTACGCTTCGTAATGTGGAGAATCTCACCCGCCAGGGGATGGCCGCGGAGTATGATTTGGTGAGGGCAAGGGTTCAGGTGAGCAATTTGAAGCCGCTGTACGTGCAGTCGCAGCACGAGCTAGAGACGGCGCGGCTGAACTTTAGGACGCTGCTCGGCGCGGGTGATACGGTGGTAATCAATCTCACCGGGACGCTTGGTGAGTTGGTGGATGGGTGTGACGACAGAGCTCTTCTGGAGGAGAATGCGCTTCAGAACAACAGCAACCTACGGCTCTTAGCGTTGCAGAGTGAAAAGCTATCGCGCCAGTACCAAATGGTGCGCGAGACGCTGTGGCCTACCCTTTCCGCCTTCGCGAACTACCAAATCACTACGCAGGCTAACCATTTCGATTTTAGTAAATATCAGTGGGTTAATTCCTTTGTGGTGGGGTTGCAGCTCGATGTGCCGCTCTTTTCGGGGCTACGTAAGCATTGGCAAATGCAGCAGGTGAAAATAGGGCAGCGTCAGCTCGAGGAGCAGGCTGAGTACTCCCGCAACATGATGCTGGTGCAGGTGTCAACCGCGCGGCAGCAGATGCTGGCGGCGCGGGAATCGATGCTTGCCAGCCGCGAGGGGGAGTCGATGGCTCGGCAGGGCGTGGCCATAGCGCGGACGCGTTTCTCCGCTGGGGCAGGCACGCTGCTGGAGCTTAACGATGCGGAGATGGCGTTGACGCAGGCTTCGCTGAATTACCATAAAGCGCAGTACAGCTTTGTGCTTGCCTACGTGCGGTACATGCAGCTGCGCGGGGATGAAGCGTAGCGTTACGGTTGGGTATTACTAGTAAAGAAAGCATTGAATATGTTGAATCGAAGAGAGAATAAAAGCAAAGGAAGGATGGAGTCAGGCAATATATCACGGGCGTTGGTGTCGCTCGGTACGTGCGCCGTGCTGCTTGTCGCAGCGGCGTGTGGGGGTGGGGAGAAAAATACAACAGAATCTGGCTCCACGCTGCTCGTGGCGCAGCAAGATACGGCGGCTGTGCTGGTGCGAACGGCCGAGGTATCCATAGATACGGTGACGGCTTTCGAGAGCTACTCGGCGCAGGTGCTCCCCTTTGAGGAGAATAGTATCACCGCGGGCGTTGCGGCGCGCATCCTATCGCTCAAGGTGGATGTGGGAGAAACGGTGCGTAAGGGGCAGGTGCTCGTGCAGATGGACCCCACAACGCTGCTGCAACAGCAGGCGCAACTCGCCACGATAGCGCATGATTACCGGCGTATGGACACGTTGCGGAAGGTGGGGAGCGTGTCGCAGCAGCAGTACGACCAGATTAAAACGCAGTACGAGGTGACCAAGGCGGCTGTGGACAATCTTTCGCGCAATATTACGCTCACCTCACCGATTGATGGTGTAGTGACAGGGCGCTACGTGAGCGAGGGGGATCTCTACACGATGACGCCGAGTGCCGCGGCGGGAGGGAAGGCGGCCATCCTAACGGTTATGCAAATAGACCCTGTCAAGGTGGTGTTCAGCGCGCCCGAGGCGTTTTATACCCGGCTGAAGAAGGGGCAGAGGGTGGTCATCACCGTCGATGCCTACGTGGGCGAACGGTTCTACGGCCAGATCTATCGCGTAGCGCCGAGCATTGATGCTGTGACGCATACCTTTTTGACGGAGGTGACTGTGCCGAATGGCCATGGGAAGATACGTCCCGGCATGTTTGCCCGAGCGCAGGTGGATTTCGGGAGGGTAGCCAGGGTGCTCGTCCCAGATTTGGCGGTTAATGAGCAGCGGGGTTCAGATACCAAGTACGTTTTCACCGCGGTTGGGGGGAAAGCGGTTCGCGTGGAGGTAGTTACGGGGCGCCGTTACGGTGATAAGATAGAGATTCTCAGTGGGCTAGAGGGAGGTGAAAGGGTGGTGGTGGAGGGCGCTATTTCGCTGCGCATGGGCGCATCGATAAAAGAGGCGAATAGGCAGTAGGGCGAAAAAGGGTGAGAGGTTATAGGCTATGAAAATATACGAAGCTTCGGTACGCAAGCCGATTACAACGCTGCTGGTCTTTGTGGCGGTGATTCTTTTTGGGCTCTATTCCCTAACGCGCCTGCCGATCGACATGCTGCCCGAGATAGATCCGCCCTACATTTCAGTAGTGACATTTTACCCGGGTGCAAGCGCGGAGGATATAGAAACGAATGTCACCAAGATTTTGGAAAACAATCTTAACACCGTGTCGGACCTCAAGGAGATTTCGTCGACATCTATGGACAACGTCTCGATGGTGTCGTTGGAGTTTGAGTGGGGAAGCAATCTCGATGAGGCGTCAAATAGCGTGCGCGACGTAATTTCGCGGGTGACTCGGCTGCTTCCCGATGGGGTGGAGCAGCCCACCGTGCTGAAATTTAATACTAGCATGATTCCGATTTTGCAGTATATAGCCACGGCGGAGGAGAGCTACGAGGTATTGCCGGAGCTGCTTGAGGATGTGGTGGCTAATCCGCTCAACCGAATAAATGGTATAGGCGCGATTAACATTGATGGGGGTGCCGATCGTAGGATTATGGTCGACGTGGATCCGCTTAAGCTTGAAGCCTACAATCTTACGGTGGAGGGCATCGGCGCTATTCTTGCGAGTGAAAATACGAATGTGCCGGCGGGGACGATTGATTTGGGCAATACCACCTTTTCGCTGCGGGTGCAGGGGGAGTTCCCCAATAGCGGCGTGGTGCAGAACCTCGTGGTAGGGCAGTTTCAGGGGAAGGCGGTGTACCTGCGGGATGTGGCTCGGGTTCGGGATTCGTTGGATCGGCAGAGCTACGTGGCGCGAAGCAATGGCCATAGGGCGGTGCGCATTTCGATTCAGAAGCAATCGGGGGCCAACACAGTGGCGTTGGCTAAGGCCGTTCAGGCAGAGATGCCGCGTTTGATAAAGAATCTCCCGCCAGATGTTAAGATTCAGGAGGCTTTCAATTCGGCCGAGGAGATCCAAAGTAGTATCAATAGTTTATCGGAGACGGTGATTTACGCGGCGCTCTTCGTGGTGTTAGTAGTGCTTTTTTTCCTTGGTCGCTGGCGAGCGACGTTCATCATTGTGCTTACCATCCCCGTATCGCTCATTGCGGCGTTTATATACCTTAACTTTTCGGGGAATTCACTAAACATTATATCGTTGAGCTCCCTTTCCATCGCGATAGGTATGGTGGTGGACGATGCGATAGTCGTGCTAGAGAATATTACTACGCACCTCGAGCGTGGTAGCTCGCCTCGGGAGGCGGCTATATATGGCACGAACGAGGTGGCGCTTTCCGTGGTAGCATCTACGCTGACGATTATCGCGGTGTTCCTCCCGTTGACGATGATTTCGGGCTTTAGCGGTATTATGTTTAAGCAGTTGGGGATGAGCGTCACGATAGTCATTACCGTTTCGATAGCAGCCGCGTTGACGTTAACGCCCATGCTTGCATCGCGCATAATGAAGGCACAAAAGAAGCGATTCCGCGAGGAGGGGAACTGGGTGCAGCGGAGAATTAATTGGGTTCTTACCAAGCTGGATAATGGCTACGCGCATCTGCTCACGTTCTGCACGCGGCATAGACTGGGGGTGATAGTGGGGGCGACGCTGGTGTTTTTAGCCTCGCTGCTGCTTTTTCCCCGCATCCGGGTTGAGTTCATGCCGCAATCGGACAATTCGCGTATTAAGGCAACGATATATCTTACCAATGGAGCTCGACTCGAGTATACGGGTACAGTGGTGGATCAGATAGAGAGGCAGCTAAGGGCGGAGATACCCGAAGTGAACCTACTTTCCACGAGCTACGGGTCCGCGGGGTCGAACAATCTTTTCGCGGCCTTTAGCTCGAATGGGTCGAATATTATCAATATCGATGTAGGGTTGGTAAAGCCCCGTTTTCGGAGCCGTAGCACCAATGAGATTAGCGATCAGGTTCGTGCTATCCTCGCGCAGTACCCCGAGATAGAGCGTATGCGCGTGCAGGCGAATAGCGGCAATGGGGGAGGAGGTTCGAGCGCGCCGACGGTGGATATAAACGTTATGGGCCATGATTTGGACAAGATGACGGCGGTGGCGGAGGCCCTTGCGGCCAAGATGCGATCGGTGGAAGGAGTTAGAGATGTTGATGTGCAGCGGGATGCGTACAAGCGGGAGTTTGACATTCAGTTTGACCGAGAGCGGCTGGCGCTCATGGGGCTTAATACCGCCACGGCATCGCAGTTTGTGAGCCACCGTATTAAAGGCCTAGTGCCGACGAAGTTCCGAGAGAACGGCAAAGAGTACGATGTGCGGGTGCGCTACGCGGATGAATTCCGGCAATCAGTAGAAGATATTGAGAATATTACACTCTATACTAAAACGGGTAGCCCGTTCAAGCTTCGCGAGGTGGCTACGGTGCGTCAGATTTACACTCCCCCTTCCATTAAGCGGGAAAATAGATTGCGGGTGGTGAAGGTGCAGTGCGCGTTGCAGCAGGCATCTATAGACAAGGTGGTAGATGCCGTGTGGAAAGCTGTGGATGAGGTAGAGATTCCGCAAGAGGTGTCGATTGGTGTCGGTGGGACGGCGAAGGAACAGGCAGAGTCGAATAGTGATCTCATGCAGCTGCTTATTTTGGTGGTGATTCTTGTCTATATAGTCATGGCTTCGCAATTCGAATCTTTTAGGGCTCCATTCATAATCATGCTTTCGTTGCCGTTTGCCTTTAGCGGCGTGCTGCTAGGGCTGTGGCTGACAGACAATCCGTTGAATATGATTTCCATTATAGGCGCCATAATGCTCGTGGGGATAGTTGTTAAGAATGGAATCGTGCTAGTGGATTACACAAACTTGCTTCGCGAGAGGGGCTATGCCACGATGCGCGCGGTGGTAGATGCGGGCAAATCGCGGTTGCGCCCGGTGCTAATGACCTCATTAACCACGATTCTGGGCATGGTGCCTTTGGCGGTGAGCCGTGGTGAGGGGTCGGAGATGTGGCGCGCCATGGGCGTGGCTGTGATTGGGGGCCTCACCTTCTCTACGTTCTTAACGCTACTGGTGATTCCGACGGTGTACGCTAGTTTTGTGGGGCGTAGCACCGTGAGCAATCGGCGCAAGCAACGTAGGGGACTACAGAAAGGGAATCAAGGAGAATTGGAGGCGAAGCAATGAAATCGGTATTTGTGGTGTATAATCAGGCGCTCAGCGAGCAGGTGCTTGAGGCGATGAAGCGGGTTGGCGTTAGGGGGTATACGCAGTGGCAGGGGATTTTTGGTACTGGGAGCCAAGGTGGCGAGCCCCATATGGGGAGTCACACATGGCCATCGGTGAATATGGCAATGCTGATAATGACTACCGATGAGCTATGCGTTGAGCTGAAATTGGCGTTGCGTGCCGTCGATGCGCAAAGTCCACAGCAGGGGCTTAGAGTCTTTTCGTGGACGGTAGATGAGGAGTAATCCTAGCAGTGCGGTCAGCATCTCCAAATGCAGACCGCACTTGCCATTGCGTAGGGGCGAGGCGTGCGTGGGATTAGATTGCGCAGCGTGCGCCAGGGGGTTGCGTATTGCGGTTGCGAGTGCCTGTAGCTTCTTGAGCCATCCCCTGGCGAGATTACGTTGAGAGAAGGTTTGTATACTCTTACAATTCTTGCTTTTGGGCGAGGGCCTGCATTGGGTTATGCTTGAATTTGCGGTCTTTTACGATTAGCGTGGTGGTGGGAACGTGCGAGTGGGAATTGAAAATCATGTCATGCCCGAGGCATAGCCCGACGACGATGTTAAGTTGGCTACCCCATTTCTCAAGCATTTTGACCTGCCCGATGGGGTTGCAGGCCAGGGTTTGAGAGCCGTCGTTAAGGAGATCATCGAGCTTTATGCGTCCGACCTTGCAGCCGGCGAGCAGGGTGTCGAACTCTGAGGAAAGGAGTTCCTGCACGAGGGTTGCCTCCTTGGCGAGGCCGGCGCAGTGGGCGATGCCGATTTTTTTGATTCCGGCGTTATGAGCCCATGCACGTATTTCAGCGATGCGGTCCTCATTGGCGCGCATCGCATCGCGCGCCTGCTCCATGGTCGAAAGATCTTCCCGGGAGTATCCGTATATGGCGGCGGCGTCTGCTATTTTTTTCTCTTCGCTTTCCATAGATCACCTTATGTTACTGCTTTAGGAGAACCGATTCGGAGGGAGTTTGTTCTTTTAAACGTAACAAATTGAGCGTTGGGCTAGATAGCGTTCCTAGTAGTTCTTTGAGGCGTGCTGCCATTGAGCGCTGCGTGCGTTGCCATCAGAGGGAAGAAATGGAGATGAGCATGGGAATTTGAGGCTTAGAATTTCGTCGTATGCATCCTAGGCGCGCTGCAAACGATAAAAAATTGGAGCTGCAAGTTTTTCTTTTTTGCGGTTGATTTACAGAGTGTTAGTTTGTTTTTTAAATTTTCGATTACCTTTTTTACACTCCCAAAGGTTGGATTTGAGAAAATAGGGTTAAATTTGCAGTGTTATTTTATCAATTTAGTTCTGTACTTATGAACATTTTTGTGGGAAGTCTTCCATTCAGAGTGGGGGAAGAGGAATTGGGCCAACTGTTTTCACAGTATGGCGAGGTGTCAAGCGCGCGTATAATCAAGGATCGGGCGACGGGTCGTAGCAAGGGGTACGGTTTCGTAGAGATGCCGGATGATAGTGCTGCGCAACGTGCGATCGATGAGCTGGATGGCAGCGATATGGGCGGTCGGAAGATTGCTGTGAACAAGGCGCAAGAGCGTGAGTCGCGCCCGCGTAGCGGGAATGGTGATCATCGTGGTGGTTACGGTGATCGCAGTAGAGATAACTACTAGGCGTGTGTCTTGCCGTAAATGGGATTTACGGTGGGGTGGTTCTTGCATTGCTTGGGCGTTCGTGATTTGAGGTAGAGGGTTTTGCGAGATGGGGAAGACCCCGTTGCAGTGCAGGAGAGATAGGTTAGAATAGTTTTGTGAGTGTTGTACGCGGCGTTCCTATTGCAGAACGCCGCGTATTTTTTTTGTGCTGTTGAGTATCGTTTTAAGGTGAGGTTTCGTGCGTTTTCGCTAGTTGACGTTGCGCGGTATGATTCTGTGAGATGAATTTGGCGTAACGTGCCGTCCATACGGTTGATGGCGTGAATCTACCCGCCTTCTGCGTTGGTTCGTTGCGGAGCTGGAGTATTTCCGTAGCTGCGAGTTAATCCCGATCGGTTTCGGTTTTGCCTATCGTAGGTATTTTACGCCAAATAGGAAGAGCCACCTGGTGCACATCTGGGTTCTGTCCACTTGTGTAAGCGTTGGTTTTACCTATGCGATTAGGTTCTATTCGCATTTTGTGTTGAGTTGTAGCTTTAACGAAGAGGATAAAATTGGTAAAGGATTGAGCTAGATATTTAAATTTGATGCTTTTACGTGAATCATTGCGTTTCTATAAAGTACGACGCAGCGTCGATGGTAAGCTGGGCTGCTGACCATCGGCGCTGTGATTTCGCTAGCTGCAAAGAAGGGGGGATAGGCTAGAGGAGGAATTGAATCTCTACATTGATGAATCCTTCTTCGTCGCGGTTGTTCTTCGACCAAATTTTTCCCTTTTTGGTTTTTGGAGAAGGTGGAGTGATTTTTTGAAGCTCTTCCTTGGGGAAGACGATCACTGCAGTATTTTCTCCATTCTGCATTGAGGGCTCGATCCTTAATTTCATCTCTTCCAGATCTCCTTCTACTCCGTCGATGGAGTAGCCCTCGGAGAGGAGAGCAGCGTTGAGAATTACCCCCTGACTTCCAAATTCGATTTTCCTCACCTCCTCCTGCACGTTTGACATGGTTACACGTATTTCCATGTGGTTAATTTGCTCCTTATCGTTGAATAGGGGGGTGAAGTCGCACCGAACCGGGACGTTTGATTCAAATGCGCCAGGTTGCTGATGCGTTTTATCGTACAGGATGTTAACGTTGAATGCGCAGGTTAAAAGGCCCGAGGGGCCGCCTGGGTTTTCCTTCGCGAATTCTAAAGCATCCTCTAGAGAACCTCTTAGCTTTAATCCCTTGACAATTTGTGGTTTCCCATTTAGAATAGTTTTGATATCGGTGACCTCGACTAGCTCTTTGTATTTTTCATCTGTAAGCTCAATGGTGTAACTGGATGGTACGTTGGGGCCGTTTGGATCATCCTTTAGAGATATATAGGGGTGCCAAACTGGAGTCCAACGATTAATAGGTGCGGTGCTCCCCATATACTTCAGCTCAGTTTTGGGCGTTATGATGTTTCCAGCACCGCTTTTCACCGTAGTTTGGTTAGCGACGATGGTACCCTGGTTGGTGACGCCGAAGATTGGGGTGTTATCGTTGCATCGGTCGCGGAGCGTGAACTGGTTATCGATGCCGCCGCAGCTCGAGAGGGAGAAGTAAGATTCGTTTTCGCTTAGGGACATGAGTGGTTGTGGCGCTTTAGCGCCTGCTTCGCCCTCGCGGGTTTGCCCATTTTCGCTGGTGATGAGGTTGACGGCGAAGCCGCCCCTTGGGCCGCGGGTGCCGCTGGCGTCGTCGACGTTGAACGAGGCGGAGCCGTTGTTCAGGGCCATGAGGTTTCCTCGGGAGCGGGAGTTTACGGCGAATCCGCCTCTTGGACCACGGGTGGCCTCGGAGTCGTTGACGTTCAGGAAGACCCCGTTGCGGGTGACCTCGAAGATGGGCGTGCCATCGCTATCCTTCACCGCGAAGAGGGGTTCGTCGGTGGGAAAGCTTTCCGGGGCTTTGATGGTCATGCCGGCGACGGCGTTCAGGGCGTACGGTACGGCGGCGAGTTTGACCGGCGCGAGGGGCGTTTTGGCACCCCCATCGATGGTGACGGCGGGGTGTATGGTCACGCCGTTGCTCCAGTCCATGGTGAGGAGCGCGTTGCCCTCGTCCTCGACGAGGATATTGACGATGCCGGCGGCGTCGGTGCGGGCAACGTAGCTCTTAGGCCCAAGGAGTGAAGAGCCCCGGTTGTCTTTGAGCGTAATTTCAATGGCGACATCGCGGTTGGCCACAGGTCGTCCATTCTGGTAGATAGCGGCGGTGTAGTAGAAGCCCGCGGGGGCTTGCCCCATCGCCAGGGTTGCGGCCAAGGCGATGGCCGCGAGGAGTAGTATGAAGCGTTTCATAGCTATGCGTATGGTTTATTGATTTTCGTTTTCGAAGCGGTGCGGGGGATGCCTACCGGCTAATGACCACGCAGGCGGCGCCGAGCAGCACCCCACGTGGATCCTCTAAACGCAGCAGGTAGATTCCGTTTGGGAGCCGGCGCGTGTCGACGCGTAGCGACGCATCGGCCCGATCTGCGAATACGTCCAGGGCGCGCTGCCCGAGAATTGTGAAGAAGACGGCGCGGGTGCTGCCAGAGGTTTTGACTCCTTCCACCGCGATCCAGCGGTCGGCAGGCGAGGGGAATACGCGCAGCGGCGCGGGGACGAGCGACTCAACCGGGGTGGCGAGCCCCGCGAGGGAGGCGCCGAGCTGGCTGGGGAGCAGCGCGATGGCGCTGGGCCCGGTCGAAGCCCCGTAGGGTGAGTCGATAACGTAAGAAATGGTTAGGTCTCCCCTGCTGTCTACCCCCGCGGAGGCGGAAGTGCCGGCGTAGTGGCCTTCTAGCTGGGCGAGGGCGGTGGTTGGGGCTGCAAGCCAGGCTGTCAACCCGACGACTGCCATAATAAGCGTTCTTGTCGATGGCTGTTTCATTTTTTTTCGTTTGCTATGGTGATGCGAATGGTGCCGTTTTGGGGGTGTACGAAAGAAGATGTATTTTTGATGCAAAATGATGAAATGTTTTTTTGATGATTTTTTAGAGATAGCTATTCAGATTCGCGTAAGCTGAATGGTGGTATTGGGGATATTGTTTTATAAGCGGTGTGCAGTACAAATTGCCTTGCGATACGAGTCGAGCCGTGTGGCTTTATATGTTGAGAACTCGTATAGTTTTTTGAGGCTGATGCGCGATTGCTACGAGAAGGGGATGGAAGGGCCTGTCTGTTAAGGTGGGAATGGGTGCTGTTTGCGGAATCGCAAAAGTAGCCTATAGTGGTTATTGGCATAACGTTTGCAACGATATTGATACCAAATGGAATTTTACCCATTTTTGTGTGTTAGGTGTAGCAAGAATGAGAGAAAAAGATGCGTCGTGGTAGGGCATTGAGATGGGGCAAGAATGGAGTGTTTTTGTGGTTACTTGCGGTGTTGATGCCGGAGGTTGGGTTGCGTGCGCAGTCTGCATGGGGTTGGAGTGAGGCGGCGAGCGCATTTCAGGGTGGTGAGAAGTTGGAATACAAGATTTCCTATGGTATAGCCCGCGGCGCTGAGGCGCGATTCGAGGTTCGCGATACGGTTATTGGCGGAGAAGCGGTGCACCATTTCTGGGTAGAGGGTAGGACATGCGGTCTACTCGATATGCTCTACCCCGTCCACGATGTGTACCGAAGCTACGCGCTTGAACGTAATGGATTGCCAATTAGCGCGATTCGCGATGTGCATGAGCAAAAATACGTGGACTATAAGGAGGATTTGTACGATCGGGAGAGTCGGAGCGACTCGCTAGTTTTGACGCGAGAGGATGGTAGTCGCCATGTGCTTCCCTGGGAGACAATGGATTTGGTATCTGTGTTTTTTTACATACGCAATCGCATAGGTAGTAAGCAACCCACCGCTGGGGAGGAGATATCGATGCCTGTTTTTTTCAACGGGGAGTTTTACCCGATGAAAGTTCAATATAAGGGTACGGAGGTTGTGAAGACGAAATTTGGCAAATTGCGCTGCTATAGGTTTGTACCATTGGTGAAGGTGGGCGATTTGTTTAAGACGCAAGATGCGGTGTCGGTATGGTTAACGGCCGATGCGAATCACATTCCAGTCAGAGTGCGGTTTAAACTATTTCTGGGGGCGTTATACTGCGACATGACGGGGTTTAGCGGGCTTCGCTGGCCATTGGAAGTGGAGATGTAAGTTTCGTCGAGAGCAGACAATGAATAAATCGCAGTTTGTGAACGATCCCGTTCATGGGTTCGTGACGATTCCCAAGGGGCTAGTGGGGCGTGTGGTTGCGAGCGACATGTTTCAGCGGCTACGCCGTATTCGGCAGCTGGGCCTTTCGGATTTGGTGTATCCCGGCGCGACGCATTCGCGCTTTGGGCATTCACTCGGAGCAATGCATTTGATGGGGGAGGCGTTGCGTTCGCTTGGCATGAAGGGGTACGCGGTTGCGGGAGAAGATGAGGAGGCCGCGTTGGTGGCGATACTGATGCACGACTTGGGGCACGCCCCATTCTCCCATACATTGGAAGGGATATTGGGAGGGCTGCCGGGCCATGAGCAGATCGGGCTGGCGTTAATGGAGCGTTTGAATGCGGATTGGGGTGGTGTTTTAGATAGGGCGATAGCCATAGTGCGGAATGAGCACGAAGTGGTCTTTTTGCACCAGCTAGTAAGCGGGCAGCTGGATGTGGATCGCATGGATTACCTTCGGAGAGATAGCTTTTTCACGGGAGTACAGGAGGGTAATGTTGCGGTAGATCGACTTATAAAGATGCTAACGTTGCATGGCGATTCGTTGGCGGTAGAGATGAAGGGGATTTATTCGATAGAGCATTTTTTGCTAGCGCGTAGAGTCATGTATTGGCAGGTATATCTACATAAGACCGTGGTAGCGGCAGACCGCGTGCTGCGGTCGATTATGCTGCGTGCGCGAGAACTGCTCCGAGCCGGAGCCTCGTTGCACTGCTCCCCTGCGCTACGATTCCTACTGCAATTGGCTCCTATAGGTGCAGGAGAAAGGATTGAGAAAGAGGTTCTGGATGCATTTTTGCAAGTAGATGATAGTGATGTGGCTATGGCGTTGAAATTGTGGACGCAGAGCGAAGATGAGCTCCTGTCAGTGCAGGCGCGCTCATTGGTATGGCGACGACTTCCACGGTTGCAGTACGTGTCGGCACCTGTCAGCGAGTCCGACCTGTCAGCGTTGCGCCAGGACTATGGCAGACGCCATCCGACGCTGCGTGAAGAAACAGTACACCAATTGATATTTGGGGGAGAAGCGCGGAATCGGGCGTACGATCCGGGAGGGGAGGCGATAGTTCTTGTGGATGATAAGGGGCATGGCAGGGCGCTGCCCGAGCTGTCGCGCATACTCGACGAGCGTGTAACAGCGGCTGAAGATAAGCGGTACTATCTTTGCGTGCCGCGCGATTAGCTAGAGCTGCGAGGTGACAAATTGTCTTAAAAAGCCAACTTTTATTGAGTTGGCAAGCAAGTTGGAGTGGAGCGGCGTGCGTGGTGCGCAAAAGAGAGAGAGGGTTAGATGCGCGAACGGGATTTTGAGAGAAAGCTAGAGAGGAAAAAATATGAAAAAGAAGCGAGAGAACGAAAAGTTCGAAGAGGGGTGCGCGCAGGAAGAATCGCAGGTGAAGCAATCCTCAGAGCGTGAAGCTTCGTGTGAAAAGAATTCGATGGAGAATGGCGAGCCGCAAGAGTGTGGAGCTGAGGGGAACGCAGTAGAGGAGCAGGCTGGGAGACTCGATGCTGACTTGGAGGCTTTACGCAAGGAGCTTGCGGAGACGAAAGATCGTTTGCTACGCATGACGGCGGAATTCGATAACTATCGGAAGCGGACCCTCCGAGAGCGGGGCGAACTAATTTCGCAGGCATCGGGTAAGACGTTGGAGGCGTTGCTGCCGGTAGTGGATGATTTTGATCGTGCGTTGGCGAGTTGCGAGAAGTGTGATACGTTGCCCTCAATGGTGGAGGGGTTGGAGTTGATTCGCAAAAGTCTTTACGGTTTTTTGAAAAAAGAGGGAGTAGAAGAGATTGAAGCGAAGGGTTTGTCGCTAGACACGGATGTGCATGATGCGGTGGCTAAGACCCCTGCCCCAGAAGAGAAGCTCAAGGGTAAGATTGTAGACGTGGTGCGTAAGGGGTATAAGCTACGTGGGGTTGTGTTACGCCATGCGCAAGTGGTAGTAGGAGAATAAAGAGAGGATAGTCAAAGAAGATGGCGAAAAGGGATTACTACGAGGTGCTAGGAGTGGGTAAGGGCGCGACGCAGGATGAGATAAAGAAGGCCTATAGGCGGTTAGCGTTGCAGTACCACCCTGATCGCAACCCTGGCGACAAGGCGGCAGAGGAGAAATTTAAGGAGGCGGCGGAGGCCTACGAGGTTCTCGGAGATGAGCAGAAACGAGCGCAGTATGATCGTCTCGGCCACGAGGGGATGCAGGGAGGGAACGCGGGATTCGGTGGTGCAGGCGGGATGACCGTTGAGGATATATTTAGCCACTTCGGAGATATTTTTGGGGGGTTCGGAGGGTTTAGTGGATTTGGAGGAGAGAGAGAGGGTGCGCAGCCGACGGTGCGCGGAAGCGATATACGCGTGCGTGTGCCGGTATCGCTTGAAGAGATATACGCGGGCGTTAAGAAGAAGCTGAAGATCAAGAAGTACGTTCCTTGCAAGGTATGCGGTGGCAGCGGTGCGGCATCGAGTAAAGATGTGCAAACATGCGAAAGGTGTCATGGTAGCGGGCGAGTTACGCAGATGTCGAATACGCTTTTTGGGAGGGTTCAAACGTCAGGAGTATGCCCTGCGTGCCATGGTACAGGGAAGACCATAACGAAGAAGTGCAGCGCATGCCGTGGAGAAGGGGTGTCGTATGAGGAGGAGACAGTAGAGGTGCAGATTCCGATGGGCGTGAAAGATGGCATGCAGCTGCTGATGCATGGTGCAGGAAATGCAGCGGTGCGCGGGGGCGAGAATGGGGATTTGCGCATACTGGTAGAGGAGCAGCCGAACGCGAATTTCATGCGTCAGGAAAATGATTTGCTGTACAATCTACGATTGTCGTACGCGCAGGCGGCGTTGGGTGGATCGGTAACGGTGCCCACGTTAGATGGTGAGGTAAAGATAAAAGTGCCTGCCGGCACGCAACCGGGCAAGCTATTTCGGCTTTCGGGCAAGGGGATGCCGATAATGGGTAGTCGGAATAAGGGGGATTTGATCGTGGTGAGCGATATTTACGTGCCCTCGATGGTGAATGCGGAGGAGAAGCGACGATTGCAGGCGTTGCAAGATGACGAATGCCCGCATTTAATGCCGAATCGGGACGATAAGACCCAAAAGACGTTGCTTGACCGTTTGCGCGGAATGTTTTCGTAGGAATTGAGAGCCGGATGTATGGGGCTGAGGAGCTGGGGGTGTATGTGCACGTGCCATTCTGCGCACGAAAGTGCGTTTACTGCGATTTTTATTCTGTAGCCAACGAATCGGGAAAGAGGGAATACATATCGTCGTTGCTGCGAGAGTTGGCGGATGCGCGAAGCGCATTCCCGGGTTGCGCCACGACACTATATTTTGGTGGTGGCACTCCTTCGCGCCTAGGGATTGAGGAGTTCGGTGAGGTTATCAACGCGGTACGTTCGTTGTACGCGTTGGACGCGGGGGCGGAGATAACGGTAGAGGTGAATCCGGATGATGCGACGCCGTCGTTTTTTACCGGTTTAGCGGCATTGGGTGTGAATCGGGTGAGCGTTGGGGTACAGTCGGTGGATGAGAGTGTGCTTCATTTTTTGGGACGCAGGCATACGCCGGAACGGGGGCTGCAAGCGATTGCCTGGGCGCATGCTGCCGGGATTGCCAACGTGTCCGGTGATGTGATGTATGGCATTCCTGGACAGAGCGAAAAGTCGGTTCGAGAAACGTGTAAAGCTTTGGCTGAGGAGGGTTGCGCCCATGTGTCGGCGTACCATCTGATTGTGGAGGAGGGAACTC
This sequence comes from Bacteroidia bacterium, assembly GCA_013333195.2. Taxonomy (GTDB): domain Bacteria; phylum Bacteroidota; class Bacteroidia; order Bacteroidales; family CAJPTX01; genus Bacteroides_D. The sequence goes on along the minus strand of JABCPG020000087.1, from coordinate 38,225 downwards.
CGTTAGGTCGGCGCCGAGCAAAGGGATTTTTTCGAGAAGTTGATGAGGAGGTGAGCGTAGCGCATTACCAAGCGGTTTGCGAAACGCTTCGAGAGGAGGGTTTTAGCCATTACGAGGTGTCGAGCTACGCTCGCGCGGGTTTTGAGTCTAAGCATAATAGTTTGTATTGGCGAGGGGGGCGCTACGTGGGCGTTGGGCCTGGGGCGCATTCCTACGATGGGGCGCGGAGATGGTGGAATGCGCGTAGTGTGAGAGAGTATATAGCGAGGACTCCCTTGGGGGATCCTCCGCGGGAGGTAGAAATTCTTGATGCGCAGATGCGTTTCGAGGAGTGGCTTCTCACGGGATTACGGCTGGCTGAGGGGGTGGATTTGCAAGAGGGCAATCGGCTATTTGGAGTCGATAAGATTCGCGGTGTAAGGCAGCGAGCGGAGGGATGGGCTGCTCGCGGCGCGGTTGCGATTTCAGCGGCGCGGCTGCGAATTCGAGAAGGAGGATTTATGGTGCTGGACGCGATTGTGCTAGATTTGGTAGGTGCTGAGTAGCCCGTGATAGGTATTGCGGTGGGTGGCGTTTGGATGTGTAGTTTAGAAGATGCCTAAATTGAAGTATTGCCTATTCGTTTAACTTGCTGATACTAATGGAACAATAGGGTTTGAGAGGTCTGTTGTATTAGTTGTACTACCCGTGCGGGTTGCATAGAAGCGAGAAAAATCGTTACCTTTGAAACAGGGTAGGTGGGTTTGTAGTAGGTGGTAAGTTGAGAGATTAATTGAAAAAATAGCTGAGATGAAGAAGGGAAATCGTTATGGCACCCATCGGGTGTTAGAGCCGAAGGGTGTTCTGCCGCAGCCGGCGAACAAGGTGGATAATAACATGGATGAGATATACGATAATGAGATACTCATCGATGTTCAGACGTTGAATATAGACTCAGCGAGTTTCACGCAGATAAACGAGCAGGCTGGGGGCGATGAGAAGAAGATAGCGGAGATAATGCTCGATATCGTGGCGAAGCAAGGAAAGCATAGGAATCCGGTGACGGGTTCTGGGGGTATGCTTCTGGGGAAGGTGGAGAAGATAGGCGATGCGCTCAAGGGGAAGATAGATTTGAAAGAGGGAGATAAGATTGCTACGTTGGTTTCGCTGTCATTGACGCCGCTCCGCATCGACAAGATTAAGGCGATCCGTAAGGACGTGGATCAGGTGGACATTGAGGGCAAGGCGATTCTGTTTGAGAGCGGAATTTACGCTAAGATTCCTTCGGATCTGCCTGAGAAGTTGGCACTTTCGGCCCTTGATGTGGCGGGAGCCCCTGCCCAGACCGCGAAGCTGGTGGGCCCTGGCGATACGGTGCTTATTATAGGCGCGGGAGGAAAGTCAGGTATGCTGTGCTGCTATGAGGCCAAGAAGCGCGCGGGCGTGACGGGGAAGGTCATAGGGTTATGCCATTCGGAGCGCAGTACGGAGCGACTACGGAAGTTGGGATTTGCAGACTACGTGTTCTCAGCGGATGCCACGAAGCCGGTGGCTGTTATGGAAGAGATAGCCAAGCTGACGAACGGGGAGATGTGCGACATAACGATTAACAATGTGAATATTCCAGATACGGAGATGACGAGTATACTTTGCACGAAGAATACGGGCGTGGTATACTTTTTCTCGATGGCAACGAGTTTCACAAAGGCTGCTTTAGGCGCAGAGGGAGTGGGGAGCGATGTGAAGATGCTAATCGGCAACGGCTATACGAAAGGGCACGCGGAGATAACGCTGCAGGAGCTTCGCGAAAGCAAGGCGTTGCGGGATGTGTTCACGGAGTTGTACGCGTAAAGCAAGTAGAGGGTAGAGCTATGGACGAGCGAGTGGAGAATGGTTTTCCTGCGGTTCCGTGGGCGAACCACAAGAGCAATCGAAAACGTTTCTTTCCTGAGGTGAGCGATGAGCAGTGGAATGATTGGCATTGGCAGGTGAGGAATCGGATAGAGACGCTGGAGCAACTTAAGAAGTATCTTACGCTCACCGAAGAGGAGGAGGAGGGAGTGCGTGAGGCGTTGAAGACGATACGCATGGCAATCACGCCGTACTATCTGAGCCTTATCGATTTGGATAATCCGAATTGCCCGGTACGTAAACAGAGCGTACCGACCGCGGCGGAGTTGATAACGCTGCCAGAGGATCAACTTGATCCGTTGCATGAGGATGCGGATTCGCCTGTGCCGGGGTTGACGCATAGGTATCCGGATCGGGTGCTATTTTTGATTACCGACATGTGTTCGATGTATTGCCGCCACTGCACCCGTCGGCGTTTTGCGGGTCAGAAGGATGCAGCATCCCCGAACGAGCGGATTGATAAATGCATTGAGTACATAAAGAATACGCCTCAGGTGCGGGATGTGCTGCTTTCAGGCGGGGATGCATTGATGGTGAGCGATGAGAAGCTGGAGAGCATCATTAAGCGGTTGCGAGCAATAGATCATGTGGAGATTATCCGGATTGGGTCGCGCACCCCAGTAGTGTGTCCCCAGCGAATAACGCCCGAGCTTTGCAATATGTTGAAGAAGTACCATCCAGTTTGGTTGAATACGCACTTCAACACGCCTCAGGAGATAACGCCGGAGTCGGCGGAAGCGTGCGCCCGACTAGCCAATGCTGGGGTGCCGCTGGGGAATCAGTCGGTGCTGCTGCGCGGCATAAATGATTGCCCCAACATAATGAAGCGTTTGGTGCGTCAGCTGGTTCGTATCCGCGTCCGTCCTTACTACATCTACGTGTGCGATTTGTCGCAGGGGATAGGACATTTCCGTACGCCGGTGTCGAAAGGCATTGAGATTATGGAGAATTTACGCGGGCATACTTCCGGTTTTGCTGTCCCAACCTTTGTGGTAGATGCCCCTGGGGGTGGAGGTAAGACTCCTGTGATGCCGAACTATGTGCTTAGCCAATCGCCGCACCGTGTGGTGCTGCGTAACTATGAGGGCGTGATATGTTCGTATACCGAGCCGGAGGGGTATGTGAGCGATTGCCATTGCCCGGACTGCGAGTCGCAACGTCCGCATACCGGCGTGGCGAAAGTGCTGAACGGAGAACAGCTTTCGATAGAACCGAAGGATTTGGAGCGTCATAAGCGTTCACACCACGAGTAGAGAGGACTGTTTCTTACAGTTGCGTTACGGGTGTAGGCGTTAGCGGAGAATTTACAAAAGGGTGAGGGTTTCAGTGCTACCTTTCTTGGATGAGATACGAAAGCTGCGCAGTTTGGCAGTGGTAGGTCTCGCCAAGAATACGGGTAAGACTGAGACCCTCAACTATGTGTTACGGGGTTTGTCCGCAGAGGCGGAGTGCGTGGCAGTGACCTCGATAGGAGTGGATGGAGAGCGGACGGATAGGGTGACCCAGACCGAGAAGCCAGAGATTTTTTTTTCGCGAGGTATGACATTCATAACCTCCGAGTTTCATTACTCCCATCGGGTGCTGACGGCTGAAATCCGAGAGGTGTCGACCGAGCGTACGTCGCTGGGGCGTTTGGTGACAGCGAGAACAGTGATTCCGGGCAAGGTGCTTCTTTCAGGGCCGGCGAGTACGGGAGGGCTTCGACGTTTGATGGAGCGTACGCAGCGCGCAGGCATTCGTTTGACGATAGTAGATGGGGCGTTGTCGCGTTTAAGTTTGGCATCTCCTGCAGTGACGGAAGGAATGCTGCTTGCCACGGGAGCGGCTGTGTCTACCAATATACGCGAGTTGGTGCGTCAGACACGGTATGTGTATGAGCTCGTGATGCTGGAGCCAGTGGAGGAAGAGTTGCGGGAGCGTTTGGAAGCGGTAGAGAGCGGGGTATGGGCAGTGGATGCGGAGGGTGAGCTGCATGATTTGGCTCTCCCCTCCGTGCTTATGATGGCGAACTTTGGGAAGGATCTATTCCGTTATGGGCATAGATTGTATGTGGCTGGGGCAATTACAGATAAGCTTTTCGAAACGCTGCGCACGCAGCCCCAAAAATCTGAGCTAATAGTACAGGATTTCACGAAAGTGTTTGCCACAGACCGTTCTTACCGTAATTTCGTTGCGAGTGGTTGCTCCCTTCGCTGCGTGCGTCGAAGTAGGCTGGTGGGGGTGACTGTTAATCCGCAATCGCCCAGCGGGTATCGTCTTGATAGCGATGCGCTGCAGCAAGCGATGCGTGAAGCTTTGAGCATCCCTGTATATGATGTAAGGAAGATAGTGTAGCAGCGCGAGCAATTTTCTATATATTTGCGCGATGCTATGGTGCGGCAGGGCGCGGTAGACGAGCAGGGAGAGTGTTAATTTGAAGGAGTTTAGGATGGGAGCTAGGCGTATGGTGGCTCCTACGGTGGATGCGTTCGCTGGGGAGTTAGGCTTTAGTAAGGTGTGGTCTGTAGCGTGGCCGATAATATTAGGCAGCGCGGCGCAAACGATTCTTAATGTCACGGATACGGCCTTTTTGGGTCATTTAGGCAATGTGGAACTGGGCGCGGTGGCGATAGCAGGCATTCTCTATTTGACCGTGATAATGTTTGCTTTTGGTTTTGGTATTGGAACGCAGATAGTCGTTGCGCGACGCATGGGAGAGGGCAAGATGCGTCAGATTGGACGAGTAGTGACTCATGGATTTCTTTTTCAATGGATTATGCTCGTTGCTATTTTTAGCGTGTTGGTGCTGTGGCGGGAGCAAATACTCAATTTTCTAGTGAGTTCCCCAGCGGTGCATGCGGCGGCCATGGAGTTTTTGGGATATCGCATGTGGGGGTTGGCATTTGCGCACACCAATTTTGGGTTTCGAGCCTTTTACGTAGGGATAGGTCAAACACGGGTTATTTCGCTGACGACGGTGTTGATGGTGGTGGTCAATATTGTGTTGGATTACGGCTTGATATTCGGAAAGTTAGGTCTTCCTGAGATGGGATTAAGCGGGGCTGCAGTGGCCTCTGTTGCGGCAGAGTTGTCTGCGATGATAGGTTTTATCGTGTATACAACCTTAAAGGTGGATGCGCGTCGTTACCGATTATTCTCGTTTAATGTGATAAGCTTTCCGTTGCTGAAGCAACTCATTGTAAAGGCTTTGCCTGTGATGCTTCAGCAGTTTATGACGACGGCTATATGGTTGCTGTTTTTTGTTGTTTTGGAACGTTTGGGAGAGCAGGCTTTGGCGGTATCGCAGATCGCGCGGAGCGTCATGCTATTGATTTTACTTCCCCTGATGGGTTTTTCTTCAGCGACGAATACGATAGTGAGCTATCTCATGGGGAGTCGGCGAAGCGGAGAGGTAATGGGGTTGCTGGGTAGGGTGTCGCTGTACAGCGCTTCGTTTGTAGCGGCTCTAGCGTTGCTCTGCGTGCTATTTTCGAAGGGTGTGCTATCTATATATACGGATGATGCGTCCATGATGGAGATGGTCAAGCCGATACTATACGTGTTTGTTGTTAGCTCAACGCTGCAGGCTGTGGCGTTTACGCTGCTGAGCGGAGTGACCGGAACGGGCCATACGTTGATGGCGTTCCTTTTAGAGTTCGGGGTTTTGCTCGTGTATCTGTCGTACGCATGGTTGGTGTCGCAAGTGCCGGACGTTGAGGTGTGGCAAGTGTGGACCGCCGATCCTGTGTATAATGTACTGTTGATAGTGGTTACCCTTCTGTTTTTCCGCATAGCAGACTGGAAGACGATAAAGGTGTAGGTGCCCTTTACCTTTGGCATTGAAGGGCATTCCAGTAGAGGCTTTACGGGTGGTAGTGAGGAAGTAATTGGCATTAATGCATTACCTTTGCGCAGTAAGTTTGCGGATGGTGTTTTAAGTGGTTGTATTTATTGGAGGTGGAGCGGGAAAAATATGAAAAAGCAGGAGAACAGCCGAAGTTCAAGGCGCTTCGTTAAGATATTTTGGGGGATTGTGGGGGGTAGCCTGCTGCTTGTTATCGCTTTTTTTGTGTTAATAGCGTGCGGGGCGTTGGGCCATATGCCAACGTTTAAAGATTTGGAAAATCCGAGGAGCAATGCGGCCACCGAGGTATATAGCGCAGATGGGGAGTTGCTGGGGACGTATTTTATAGAAAATCGGAGTTACGTTACGTTCGAAGAACTGCCTCAGCATTTGGTGGATGCGCTCGTGGCGACGGAGGATGTTCGCTATTACCGTCATTCTGGGATAGATGCGCAGGGGCTTGTGCGGGTGCTATTTAAGACGTTACTTTTAAACCGCGATGAGTCGGGAGGTGGCAGTACCCTGACGCAGCAGCTGGCGAAAAATCTTTTCCCTCGTGATACGGTGTACTCTTCGAACCGCGTGGTGCGAGGCCTTAAGTTGGCGGTGTCCAAGTTTAAGGAATGGATTACAGCTGTAAAGCTGGAACGAAATTATACGAAAGACGAAATTCTAACGATGTACCTCAACACAGTGGGATTTGGCTATAATTCTTTTGGGGTTCGTCGGGCTAGTCGGACGTTCTTTAATAAGTCGGTGGATTCGTTGGACGTATGCGAGTCGGCCGTATTGGTAGGAATGTTAAAGGCCCCGACGCGCTATAGTCCGAAACGTAATCCCGAATTATCGAAGGAGCGTAGGAATACGGTGATTGGGCAGATGGTAAAGTATAAGAAGCTCACGAAGGCGGAGGGGGATTCGTTGTCGGCTTTGCCCTTGGAAATTCGTTTCCAGGAGAAGGATTATAATACGGGGCTAGCCCCCTACTTCCGAGAGTTGATCCGAGTGATGCTGACAGCTAAAGAGCCTCGTCCCGGATTGTATTTTACGCATGAGCAGTATCAGGAAGACTCCCTGGCGTGGGCGACTAATCCTTTGTATGGGTGGTGCCGTAAGAATCCGCGACTCGATGGGACGGAGTATAACGTGTACACGGATGGGTTACGTATATACACAAACATAGATGCGAATCTTCAGCGCTACGCGGAGGACGCAATGCGGAATCATCTCGGCCGTACGTTGCAGGCGTTGCTTGATAGAGAGAAGCGAGGGGGGCTTTTTTCGCGAGATGTGCCGGAAGAGGCACGGCAGGTGGTGATTACCAGTGGAATTCATCGTTCGGATCGGTATAAACGTCTCAAGGCGCAGGGAGCGACAGAGAAGGAAATACTAGCTGATTTTGGCACGCCGGTAGAGATGCGCGTGTTTACGTGGAAGGGAGAGGTAGACACGCTGATGTCGCCTCGGGATTCGGTGTATTACTATAAGCGATTACTCCGCGGGGCGTTGATGTCGATGGAGCCGCAGACGGGGAAGGTACGAGTTTACGTAGGCGGGGCTGATTTTAAGCATTTCAAGTACGATATGGTGTATAAGGGGCGCCGGCAGGTGGGTTCGACGATAAAACCGTTTTTATATACATTGGCGATGATGGAGGGGATGGATCCGTGCACCAAGGTTCCCAATGTAGAGCAGGTGTTTGAGACGAACGACACGATATGGACGCCGCGCGGTGGGAGTCCGACCGAGCAGGTGGGTAAAATGGTTTCGCTTCGTTGGGGGCTTGCGAATTCTGTCAATAATGTGTCCGCATGGCTTGTAAAGCAATTTTCTCCAGAGGCGGTGGCTCGGATGATTGCCCAGATGGGTATCCATTCGCGTATTGATCCGCAACCTTCCATTTTTTTAGGTACGTCGGATGTGTCGTTGTATGAAATGGTGGCGGCGTATGGTGCCTATGTTGCGGGTGGGATGCGAGTTGATCCAGTGTTAGTTTCGAGGATAGAAGACCGACACGGCAATCTTTTGGCATCGTTTAGCTCGGAGCCGAAGGAGGTGATCGACCCGTATACGGCTTATCTGATGGTGAAGCTATTGGAAGGGGTTGTGCAGCGGGGTACGGGGGGGCGTTTGCGATGGATGTACAATTTGCAGGGTGCATTGGGCGGAATGACGGGGACGACGCAAAATAACTCTGATGGTTGGTTTATGTGTATACAGCCGAAGCTGGTAACCGGATGCTGGGTGGGTTGCGAGGATCGAGCGGTTCATTTCGACAATATGGCTTACGGGCAAGGAGCCAGCTCGGCGTTGCCGATTGTGGGTCTATTTTTGCAGAAGGCGTATGCGGATGCCACCACTGGGATTTCTAGCGGGGATAAGTGGGAGGTACCGAAGGGGATGGAGAACGTGGAGTTTAATTGCGACGATAAAGAGGTGCCGATGTCCGAACCGAACGATTTTTTTTAATAGAGGGGAGTGCTATGCGCAGGAATGTTTTGATACTGTCGGTAGTGATAGGGTTTGTCTCATTGGGTTGTCAAGAGAAGCGGGAGTCCCTTTTACCCAATGTGGACGTATACATTACCATTTCGTTGACATTACCGCAGTTTGAGTCGTTGAATTATCCGGGGAATGTATATGTGTATTCTGATCGTGGGTATTTAAACAATGGTGTGTACGTAGTGCGAATGTCGCCGAATGATTTCGCGGCGTTTGATGTGACGTGTACTGACCATTTGGACAAGGTGGCGGCAACAAGGTTGGAGGGAGGCATGGTGGCGAAGTGCCCTGAATGTAAAGAGGAGTACCAATTGTTCAACTATGGATACAACGCGGATGAGTCAAAGCATTTGCAGCAGTATAGAGTGGAAAGGCTTGAGGGTGGGAATGTCATCGTGGTGAGGAATTAGCAGGGATATAGAAATATTGGGGGCGATTAAGTTTTTTGTATCTTTGCGAGGTCTGAAAGATGTAAAGGTTATGGGTCTCACATTTAAAGAAGAAATTCTGCAAGGAATTCCGGAGGTGCTGCCCGAATTGCAGCCGCGTGATGAGTCTGTGAGTCACGCCCCGAAACGTAAAAAGATATTAACATCGGAAGAACGGAGGCTGGCGCTTCGGAATGCGTTGCGCTACTTTCCGAAAAAGCACCATACGGTGCTTGCCAAGGAGTTTGCTAAGGAGCTCGACGAGTACGGACGGGTATATATGTACAGATTCCGTCCGACTTACGAGATGTACGCTCGCCCAGTGCATGAGTACCCCGCGAAGTGCCAACAAGCGGCTGCCATCATGCATATGATACAGAATAATCTGGATCCGGCAGTTGCCCAGCATCCGCATGAGTTGATTACGTATGGGGGTAATGGTGCGGTGTTTCAAAACTGGGCACAGTATCGCTTGGCCATGCGCTATCTGGCCACAATGACAGAAGAACAGACTCTTGTGATGTATTCCGGCCATCCTTTGGGATTGTTTCCATCGCACAAGGATGCGCCGCGTGTTGTGGTGACGAATGGGATGATGATCCCCAATTATTCTAAGATGGATGATTGGGAGCGCTTTAACGCTTTAGGCGTTACGCAGTATGGGCAGATGACCGCGGGGTCGTACATGTACATTGGGCCGCAGGGAATAGTCCATGGCACTACGATAACGGTGCTGAATGGCGGACGTATGCATATGGCCAAGGGTGAGCATGATTTGAGGGGTAAGCTTTTTGTGTCGTCTGGACTTGGCGGAATGTCGGGTGCGCAACCGAAAGCAGGAAGAATCGCAGGGGTGGTGAGCGTTATTGCGGAAATAAATCCGAAGGCTACGCAAAAGCGTCTGGCGCAGGGATGGGTGGATGAGGTTATCGACAACCTGGATGCGCTAGTCCCGCGCGTTCGGAAGGCAATGGCTGAGAGGGAAGTCGTTTCGATTGCCTATCAGGGTAATGTGGTGGATTTGTGGGAGCGCCTGGCGCAGGAGCGTGTGGCGGTGAGTCTTGGGAGCGATCAGACATCGCTTCACAACCCATTCGCGGGGGGCTATTACCCGGTGGGCTTATCCTTTGAAGAGTCAAATAGCCTAATGGTGCTGCAGCCCGAGGCGTTTAAGGAGCGGGTGTATGAGTCGTTGCGTCGCCAGATAAAGGCAATCAATACGTTGGCTAGCAATGGGATGTATTTTTTTGATTATGGTAATGCATTCCTACTGGAGTCAAGCCGTGCTGGTGCGGACGTGATGTCGGCGGATGGTGTACGTTTCCGCTACCCGTCGTACGTTCAGGATATTATGGGGCCAAAGTTCTTTGATTATGGGTTTGGTCCGTTCCGTTGGGTGTGTACTTCAGCGGATCCTCGCGATTTAGCCGTTACGGATCGTATAGCGTTGGATGTGCAGCGGGAGATGCTGAAGACTGCTCCCGAAGAGATTAAGTTGCAGCTGCAAGATAATATCCATTGGATTGAGCATGCAGAAGAAAACCGGCTGGTGGTGGGGTCGCAAGCGCGCATCCTCTACGCTGATGCTGAGGGGAGGGCGCGGATCGCGCAGCGATTCAACGATGCGATTGCGGCTGGAGAACTTTCGGCGCCAGTGGTATTGGGTCGTGACCACCATGATGTGTCGGGTACAGATTCTCCGTTCCGTGAGACGTCCAACATTTATGATGGCTCCCAATTTTGTGCGGATATGGCGGTGCAGAACTGCATAGGGGATTCATTCCGCGGTGCAACGTGGGTGTCTCTGCATAATGGTGGCGGTGTAGGGTGGGGCGAGGTTATCAATGGCGGTTTCGGTTTGGTGCTGGATGGGAGTAAAGAGGCTGAGACTCGTCTGCGGCGGATGCTATTTTGGGATGTGAATAATGGAATCGCACGTCGGAGCTGGGCGCGTAATGAAAGCGCAATGTTTGCTATTCAGCGTGAGATGGATCGGTCTGAGGGACTTGAGGTGACCATGCCCAGCCTGGTGGACGATAGCCTTATTGAAGGGCTGTAATCGTAAGGTACGATTGATATGTAAATGGGGATGGGCGTTGCAGCTAATGCAGCGCCCATCTTTTTTGTAGCGTGCTGCTGCGATTAAAAGTCGGTTGATAGTTTTTGAACGTGATGGTACGGGAGGCCTAATTTTCGGAATGGAAGCCGGAACCGCTACATCTCCTTTTTTACCCTTTATTTCCAATGGTGCGATAGGGCAATTGGAAGTAAACTCCTTTTGGGGAGTAAAAATGGAAGCTCGCGCATGTAACGGGTTTTGTGCTAAACGGACGCCGCGGTTTGTGAATTCTCGATGCGAGGCGTTGCAGTATTCCTCGCGTGCATTAGCTCTTTTGCCCTCTCGAGCGCTTCGTGGATATTGGATTTCACGTTGTCCGAACCGATGAGCTCGAGTAGTCCAGTGGATTTTAGTGTATTCATAACTGGAGGTTGCACGCCGCTGAGTACGAGGGTAATGTTGTGCTTCTTTAAACCCGTTTGCAGCATACGAAGGTTATTCACCGCGGTTGAATCCATGAAAGGCACCTGCCGGAGTCGTAGGATGCGAACTTCTGGATTATCGCCTAGGTTGCGCATCGTTTCCTCAAAACGATTGGCAATGCCGAAAAAGTAGGGACCTTCGATTTCGTACACCTCTACGCCCCTTGGAATTTGCAGGCGTTCATCGCGGAGGTGGGTAGGTGTATTTTCCGCGTCGGGTGCAAGCACATCCTTGGCCACAGTGATACGGGTGCTTTCCACCATACGCTTCATGAATACCACCATTGAAATGAGCAGGCCTATCTCTATTGCCACTGTGAGGCTAATGACGACGGTCAGTAGAAATGTAACGCACATGATGATTAGGTCTCCCTTTGGACCCTTCGCAATGTTGACAACGGAGCGCCAGCCGCTCATATTATACGACACCACTACCAGCACCCCCGCCAGCACTGCCATCGGGATGTAATCGAGCAGCGGCCCAAAAAATAGGAGAAGGAGTAGTAGTACCGCTGCGTGGATAACACCGGCAAGAGGAGTACGTCCCCCATTGTTGATGTTCGTCATAGTGCGGGCAATGGCGCCTGTAACGGGGATTCCACCAAAGAATGGAACCACGACATTCGCTATTCCTTGCGCAATGAGTTCGGTATTGCTGTCGTGCTTTTCTCCTATGACTCCATCTGCAACGCTCGCCGAGAGAAGCGATTCAATGGCGCCTAGAAGTGCAATCGTAAAAGCGGAAGGAAAAAGTTCTTGCACCATGGCGAAGCTAATCTGGGGTACTATGGGTTTTGGTATGCTCGGGTTAATTTGATATCGATCCCCAATGCATTCCAGCGTATCGATATGGGCAAAGCGTTTTAGGAGGAAGGCTATGGCGGTGAGCGTGACGATGGCGGTGAGCGAGCCTGGAATCTTTTTTACCAATCGTGTCGAAAATGCAATAATGAGGATGCTGACGACCCCGAAAAGGAGTGGAAGCCACTGCGCATCACCCATGGAGCGAAGGTATAAATCCCATTTGGGAACAAAGTCCGCCGGTATATTCGTGAGGCCCAGGCCGAAGAGATCGTTCATTTGGGTGGAAAAAATAGTAACGGCGATCCCCGCGGTGAAACCCACCACGATGGGATAGGGGACAAAACGTATGAGCGTACCGAGTTTTAGTGCCCCCATAAGGATTAGCAATCCCCCTGCAAGGAGAGTGGCTACAATTAGCCCATTTACACCGAACTTTTGGATGACCCCATAAACTATTATTATAAAGGCGCCCGTCGGTCCCCCAATTTGTACAGATGAGCCGCCTAGCGCCGAGACGATGAACCCACCGATAATGGCCGTGAAGATGCCCACTTCGGGTGATACGCCGCTTGCGATGGCAAAGGCGATGGCCAGTGGCAGTGCTACGATGCCAACGATGATGCCCGACATCGCATCGCGCGCTAGCTGCTGCCGATTGGCATCGCGGAGTAGAGAAAGAGCGCGAGGGCGAAATACCCAGATATCTTTTACATTCTGTGCGTTACTACTCATTTTCTCGTTTGTGTGTATGGAAGAAGCGGGGTACGAAAGATTTTGGAATGCGAAAGGGACGATGGGTTGGGTGTGTTACTCGTATAAATGGCATAAGTTCAAACATGCGGTGAGACTAGAAGTAATTTGCCGTCCCAACCGTTAGAAAGCCGGTCATTCTATTTGTATCTCTATAGTTGATAATCAGCGTGGTAAACGAATAAAATGCCACTTTTAACGTCCCAAATATAATCGAAGTTTTCCGTACCTCAGCTGATTTCTCTAAAATGCTTGGTCCGGCAGTGGTAGCCCATTCGATGAGGGAGGGGAAGACCAATAGCGTTTTCCCGTATTGAGCGTTAAGAGAGCTGCAAAACGACGAGTGGATGGGCAACAGGACAGCAATCCATATCGAAATGCGTTATGACCTTTTCTGCTTGGTAAAAAGACACCCATACAGCTGCGAATGTGCCATAAATCTTGTATCGGACTCGCGTTGGGCGGTGGTTTTCGTGCGCTTTCTACCCTTGCTGCTCCCGGGAAGTGCCTATTGCCATGTCGCCAAGTACCCTCCCGATTGCCATATGCTCAAATGTTGCATGGATTAAAAAAATAGTTCGTATTCTCGATGCCTCCGATTTACGACAATCCCCACCGCATCTTGGCCAAGGAGAGGATTACTCCCCTTGCGCGTGTATGCTTCTCCCCCTAGCGGCATGGCATAAGTAGCATCGGGTTGTAATACCTCTCCTCTATCCACAGCAAGATGGTTGCAAATATACGAACGTATAAATACCTCCACTGTCGGGTGGCGAGCTATGTATGGGAGAGTGATGCACTTAGAGTGGGTAAAACGTTAAATGTTATTGGTTATGAAGAAGTTGTTGTATTCATTGGTATTTGCAGTGATTTTGGGCGTAAGCGTCATGTGCGGCCGCGCGTATGCGGGAGGAGATGGAAAACTTTCTGCTGGTCAGCATATGGTGGGCGCTGGCTTCGGGTTGAAAATAACCATTCTGCCGCAAGGGTCGCTCATCTACGACTACGTGGTGATGAGCGATTTGTTTAAGCATAAAAATGCCTCGTGGACGATAGGAGGGTACTTCGGGATGCGCGGGCTGACATCGTACCATTTCAACGTCCGTACCGCCCTGAGATTTCAGCTGACGCGGTCGTTCGAAATGTATGTAAATCTTCAGAGCGGGTTGGGCTTATTCCTTATGAAGCAAACGGTGTATCCTACAGAAAATTTGAGTTCTGCGTACGGTGGGTCGTATTGGGGCAGTACACTAAAGCCAGTTGAGCCGGAGACCAAAACAGTAGTGACTCCCTACTTCGACATCGATTATGCCATAGGGATGCGCTACAGCTTCACGCCGCACTGGGGAATGTATTGCGAAATGTCGCCGGGATATCCGTTGCCGAATTTCTGCCTACCCTACTTATCGTTGGGGGTTGCGTATCGGATATAGTCTGGATATGTTGCATTACTCTGGGCCGAGGTTCACAACCTCGGCCTTTTTATTGGGGTGGAAGGAGCTTTAGAGATGGGGGTGGCTAAGAATGTTGCGTTATAAATTTTACACGGAATGGTTGCAAACCCGCTTTCAAGAGGTTTGTGAGGCCTTCGCTGCTGCTGGCATGGGTATTCTCGTGTGGTAGGAATGGTCTCGTCGCGCTGCATCTTCTGCGCTGTTGGCAGCTTGTGAACGATTCCTGACGTTATGCGTTTCCCTGTTTCTTTAGGTGAGAGGAGTACGAAGGGGGTAGCGCTGCTTGTTCTCATTCTTCTTTGAGGGTCATTTAATCTGTTGTCCTGTCAGCGTAAAGGCCAGCCTTGCGAGATGCATTTATGTATGGCGGAACTCCTTCCTGTCGGCTGGTGCGCGGATGTCTTTAACGGTGGCCAGCGTTAGGGGAGAGAACGTTGCGATGCTGAAGAATTGGGGATGGGTGGTAGGATATTTACGAAATGTGTGAAAAGATGTTGAAATGAGTACAACAAAACTGGGGCGATTTACGTTGCTGTTGGACGGTGTGTCGTGTCACGTGGTAAGAGGCAATGGGTTGTGTTCGTGGCGAAGTGAAGTGGCGACGGTTGCGTGTTGGTGTAAGGATTGAAAAAAAGTAAAAGTTCTTTATGAAACTCTCGCAGTTTGATTTTGTCTTACCGAAGGAATTGGTAGCAAAGTATCCGGAGGAAGATCGGGACAAGGCTCGCTTGATGGTGGTGAATCGCAGGAGCGGGAAGATCGAGCATAAGACGGTGAAGAATCTGATCAGCTACTTCTCAGCTAACGATGTAGTGGTGTTGAACAATACGAAGGTCATCCCAGCCCGTCTTTGCGGCACGAAGGAGAAGACCAACGCGAGCATTGAGGTATTCTTGCTGCGCGAGCTGAACGATGAGGAGAAACTGTGGGATGTGCTCGTGGATCCGGCTCGCAAAATCCGTATAGGGAATAAGTTGTACTTCGGGGGCGGAGAGCTTGTCGCGGAGGTAGTGGATAATACGACGAGTCGCGGCCGTACGCTGCGCTTCCTATTTGAGGGTACGCACGATGAGTTCAAGGATAGGCTCTACAAGCTCGGGAAAACCCCATTGCCGCGTTTCCTCGGGCGACCAGCCGAGCCGATCGATGAGGAACGCTACCAGACGGTTTACGCTTCCGTGGAGGGGGCTGTGGCTGCGCCTACAGCCGGAATGCATATCAGCAAGCAGCTGCTGAAACGATTCGAAATCAAAGGGGTGCAAACGGCCTACATCACGCTGCACGCGGGGTTAGGAAATTTTCAGCGTATAGAGGTGGAAGATCTTTCGAAGCATAAGGCTGATGCGGAGCAGATCGTCATCCCGGAGAAAACGGAGAGAATGGTTAATGAGGCCCTTGATGCCGGGCGTAGGGTCTGCGCGGTGGGCACCACTGTGGTCCGTGCGATGGAAAGCTCGGTGACGTCCGATGCGCACGTGCGCGCCTGCGATAAGTGGACCAACATGTTTATTTTCCCTCCCTACGAGGTGCAGATTCCCAACGCAATGCTCACGAATTTCCATCTTCCGAAATCCTCGCTCATGATGACCGTGGCGTCTTTCTCGGGGTTGAAATTGCTTAAGGCGGCGTACGAAACGGCCGTGAAGGAGGGGTATGGGTTCGGAACGTATGGCGACGCGATGCTCATTATTTAGCCGTTAGTTCGCGGTAGATTGGAGAGGAGGGCATGCGGAGCGTTCCACGTATGTCGATAGTGGCGGGCCCGTGCTCCGCGGAAAGCGAAGCGCAGGTGATGGCCTGCGCGAGGGCTTTAGTTGAGGGCGTACGTCTGTCCTACTTCCGGGCCGGGGTGTGGAAGCCCCGCACGCGTCCAGGGCATTTCGAGGGGCGGGGCGAGGAGGCGCTACCTTGGTTAGCGCGTGTGGCCCAAGAGATGCATGTGCCTGTATGTACAGAGGTCGCTACGGCTGAGCATGTGATGTTGGCGAAGCGGTACGGTATCGATTCGTTCTGGGTGGGCGCACGCACCACGTCTGACCCATTCGCCGTGCAGATGCTCGCGGAGGCTCTGGGAAAAGGCGTTGAGACGGTATTTGTTAAGAATCCCTTATCTCCAGATCTCGATCTGTGGATCGGCGCCATTGAGAGATTTCGTAGAGCGGGTGCTACGAGGGTGGTAGCGGTGCATCGGGGTTTCTATCCGTTTGCCAGCGGCCGCTACCGAAATACTCCAAGGTGGGACGTAGTGCTGTTGCTGCGGTCCCGGCTTCCGGATCTACCGATCTACTGCGACCCAAGCCACATTGCCGGCAAGAGGGAACTCGTCGGGGAGGTGATGCGGCAGGCGATACTCCACGCGGTGGATGGCCTGTTCGTGGAGGTGCACCCCCATCCCGCCGATGCGCTGAGCGATGCGCGGCAGCAGCTTTTACCCGAAGAATTCTTGGCCTTGCTCCGTTCGTTAACGAATTTGGAGCAGCAGCAGCTTGAGCGTTTAGACGAGGACGCCCAACTCTGTTTACTCCGTAGTAAGATTGACAGTATTGATGCGCAGCTCCTGGAGTTATTGGCGCAGCGTATGGAGGTGGTAAAAGAAATTGGAGAGTGGAAGCGTATGCGCCGATTGTCGTCGTTTAGCCGGAGTAGGTGGTTGGAAATATTGGCGCGAAATCTCTCCTACTCGGAGGAATTGGGTTTGGAATGGCGTTTCGTGCGCACGCTGGCGGAGTCGGTGCACGCGGAATCTATACGCTTGCAGGATGAGCAGAAGGAGGGTGAAGTGCGGTTCGGGCAGAAGTCCGCTGGGCATGAGCATGGTGGGGATGGTGCGCGGCAGTAGCGGTGCGAGAGGGTTGCGCAGCGATCGTTCAGGGCGATTGCTAGTGGGAATCCTGATGGAGTAGGACGCAGAATGGAGTATGAATGGGATGAATGTGAAAAGTAGAGGGCTTAGGGGGCATGTCGCAATATTCGTGGCCAATCTTATATTTGGCGTGAATGTGCCGTTGGCTAAAACTGTGGTCGGCGAGGGGGGCATCCCGTGGCAGGTAGCTTCTTTGATACGGATTGTCGTGGCCACGGTGCTGTTTTGGGGCGTTTCGCTGTTTACACGCCGGGAGAAGGTGCGCGGGCGCGATCTGGGTCTACTCTTCCTCGCGAGCCTATTTGCAATTTCGCTTAATCAACCGCCATTCCTGATGGGCCTGTCGCGAACCACCCCCTTTAACGCCTCCATGCTCTCCAACACGCTGCCCATCGTGACGTTGATCCTGTCAACCATCTTTTTGCGTGAACCGTTGTCATGGAAGAAGATTATGGGCGTAGTCTTGGGCATTGTGGGGGCTGTGCTTCTGGTAATGCGCCCTGGCGAGCATTTAAGTATCGGTTCTATCGGCGATGTGCTTGTGTTCTCTAGCCTTGTAACCTACTCAATCTACATCACGGTATTCAAGGGGGTCGTGTCGCGATACTCGCCGGTCACGGTGATGAAATGGTTTTTCCTCTTTTCAACGTTCACCACGGCCCCATTTTTACTACCCTCTTTTGAGGGGGTCGACTGGTCCGCTTTCGGCGAAAGTTTTTATTTGCGTTTGGCTTACCTCTCGGTCTTCGCCACATTCCTAGCCTATTTACTCATCCCCATCGCGCAGAAGAACATCCGACCAACTATAATCAGCATGTATAGCTATGTGAATCCCATCGTGGCCGGGGCTATTACGTTGGCTGCTGGTATGGATTCGCTCACGCTCGGAAAGGTAATCGCGGTGTCGTTAATCTTCGTGGGGGTCTACCTGGTATCAGTGAGTAGGAGTAGGGAGGATATGGAGATGGGGAAGGCTGGTGGGAGAAAATAGAAGGGCTCGCAAGTGGTAGATACAATCAGGAAAATGTTCAGGGCGGCGCGCTATATGGCTGGGGGACTTGGATTTCATGGGGATTGCAGTAACTTTGCATAGCCTCTGGGGGTGTGTGAGCCCGTGGATATTCGGAGGGTTAAGGGCGGAGCGTGGCGGGAATGTGATTAGTAAATGCGGAGGAATTGAACGATGATGGAATCTTTTGAATTTTACAATCCAGTACGGTTGCTTTTCGGTGAAGGGCAAACCGCGGCGATTGATAGATACGTTCCGCGCGACGCGCGCGTATTGATAACCTACGGGGGGGGAAGCATTCTGCGTAATGGGATTTTTGACGAGGTATGCGCTGCGCTGGGCGATCGCACCTTTACCACGTTCGGGGGAATCGAGGCAAATCCTCGTTACGAAACGCTAATTAAGGCCCTTGATATTATCCTGGAGCATGGGATAAATTTCCTAATCGCGGTCGGTGGAGGTTCGGTGGTTGATGGCACTAAATTTATCGTGGCTGCCAATGCGTACCCGGGTGAGGATAAGTGGGAAATGCTGATGCGGCGGAGCAATCTGGATAAACTTGGGAATGTGTTGCCCTATGGGGTGGTGCTAACGTTGTCGGCCACGGGGTCTGAAATGAACGCGGGTGCCGTCATCTCCCGTGAGGAAACGCAGGAAAAATATAGTTTCCAAAGCGAAAAGGTATTCCCGCGGTTCTCGGTGATCGACCCGCGCCACCAGCTCAGCTTGCCGCGACGTCAGATAGCTAATGGGGTGGTCGACACGTTCGTGCATGTCGTAGAGCAGTATTTAACCTACCCTGTGGATGCGCGCGTGCAGGATAGATTCTCGGAGGGGTTGATGCGTACGCTGGTGGAGATAGGGCCCCGAGTGATGGATAACCCGCAGGATTTGAGCCTACGCGCAAATTTGGCCATGGCAGCAACCATGGGGCTAAATGGGCTCATCGCCACCGGGGTACCCGAGGATTGGGCAACGCATCTAATCGGGCATGAGCTAACGGCACTTTTCGGCCTCGACCATGCGGTGAGCCTCGCGGTGGTGCTTCCTGCGTTGCTGCGCGACCAGTTCGAAACGAAAAGGGCTAAGCTGGCGCAGTGTGGTGCGCGTGTGTTTGATGTGGTTGAGGAGGATGAGGAGTTGGCCGCAAGAAAAACTATCGATGCTATTGAAAGTTTCTTGCGCGTGATGATAGGCAAAATTCGCCTATCGGACTATGGCGTAGTGCTTGGCGACGCGGCGGTGGTATGGCAGCGGTTCGCCGATAGGGGATGGCAGCTGGGGGAGCGTGGCACGGTCGATGCGGCGGCTGTCGAAAGAATTCTTACCGCGGCGCTCTAGCGCGGTTGCTGCGGCTCTTTATTGAGCGCAATGCGGCTCTGTATTCAGTAGAAAGTGGAACAACGTGGCGGTGCATTGCTTTTATGTGGATCCGTTGGTAGAGGGGCAAGTGCAGTTGGGGGAGGAGGAAAGCGCGCATTGCGCCCGTGTGCTGCGGCTCGGTGTCGGTGGCGAGGTGTTGCTTACTGATGGCAGAGGAACGCTAGCGAGCGGCTTTCTTACCGCAACGGAGGGGAAAAGGGTTGGGGTTGAGGTGACGCGGTGCGGAATGTTGCCCCGTCGACAGGGGCAGCGAACCCTTTTAGCGGTTGCCCCTACGAAGAATGCTGATCGGATGGAGTGGCTTGTGGAGAAGGCCACGGAAATCGGGTGTGGTGCTATCGTCCCGTTGCTTTGCGAACGTAGCGAGCGGGGGCGAATTAATGGGGAGAGGCTTAAAAGGGTTTCAATGGCGGCGCTTAAGCAGTCGCAGGGTGCGTATTTGCCCCATATTTACCCCATGATGGCTTTCCAAGAGTTTGTTATGGGCGTGGACGCTATAGAATCGTCGATTGCCGACGTGGAGTCTGGCGCGGTTCTCCGGGCCGTGGCGCACTGCGGTGAGGGCCCGCGCAACGATTTGCGGGATGTGTTGCGGGCGGCGGGCAATCGACCCTTGACGATATTAGTAGGGCCCGAGGGTGATTTCTCGGCGGGTGAGATTGCCTTGGCGTTGGAAAATGGGTTTTTGCCCGTGTCGCTGGGGGAGGCGCGCCTACGTACGGAGACGGCGGCATTGGTTTCTGTTGCGCTGGCCGGAACGTGAGAGGGTGCCGTTCGGTATTTCGTTTCGCATGGGCTGCGGGGGTGAGTCGCAACTGCAGCTAAAAATATTGCTTGGCGTAAAACGTTCTGAACCTGTTCGTTCCCTTCGTTGAATAATTTAGATGGATTATTGTGCATCAGTTTTTTTAAAATTCTCGTATTAGGTTTTAGGAGTGTGCATCTGTGGGTATAGGTGGCCGGATGGAATTGAAAATTTTAATATCTTTGCCAATCGTTCGACGGATGCGTTCCTTCTTAAATTTGTTGACGAAAAGGGATATTCGGCGCTGATAAAATATGTTGAAGGCGCACTTTACTGGATTTAATTGTATAATGCGATGGGTGGAGTGAAAAGTTTTAATTTTACAACGGGGCGGTATGGAATAGCTAAAAAGTTGCTGATAGGATTCGGTTCGATCCTTGCGCTCTTTTTAGTATTGATTGTAAGTATCTTCTTCTTTGTCCGTTCGAATACACGGGCGAGTGATCGGCTTGCGCGTCAGCTCATGCCCTCGGCCTCCAATTTGGAGTCGTTGGTGAATATGGTGAGCCGCTCGGAGTTGCTAATCAAGAGTTGGGTGTATGCGGAAAAGCAGGATGATTCCCCCTCTAAGCTCGCGCTCCGTAAGTTACAGAGTGAGGAGTATCCAGCGCTAATACGCTTGTTGGATTCTTTGTCCGTTTCGTGGACGGAGCAGGACAAAGCCACGCTGCACATCATCGATCGCGCTGTGCAGGACACCCTATTACCCATGCAGAGGGAGGTTATGAAGTTGCTTTCTTCGTTCGATGCGTATGATGATTTCGTGGTGCTCTCGACGGTGGCATCGATGGTGGAGCCCGGCGGTGAGATCCCGGTGATGACGGATCGAATTGTGGCTAAAATCCGGGTGCTCATCAGTGCTAAGCATGCGATGGTGCAGCAGGTGGGGGATTCCGTGAAGCGGCAGTTGCGGATCATGCGTGTCTTTTTGGTGCTGGGAACGCTGATGATTCTAGTGGGAAGCGTGCTCATCGCCTACTTCTTGACGCGAAAAATACGGCTCTCGCTGCGCGGTGCCTCGGCAGCGGTCGGTGAAGTATCAACGGGTATGCTGAATCTCCACTTTAGCATCGAGGGAAGGGATGAGGTGGCGCAGCTGCTGAGGCATCTGCAAACCATGGTTGACAATACGCGTCGCATTGCGATGGAAATCACGCAGCGTAGTCAGAGTGTAGATAAGGCGCAGAATGAGGTCTTGCAGGTGGCCGGGCGCATTCAGCAGGGCGTAAGCGTGCAGAGTAGCAGCGTGGAGGAAATCACTTCCAGTATGGATGGTATGCTGGAAATGATTAGTAGCAATGGCGAAAGGGCATCTGAGACCAACACGCAGTTTGAGGGGGTGCGCAACGATATGAAATTGCTATTGCAGGAGGCGAGCAAAACCCGCGATGCGGTGGAAACAATTACTTCGCGCGTAGCGGTAATGAACGAAATCGCGAATCAGACGAATATCCTCGCGCTCAATGCGGCTGTTGAGGCGGCGCGTGCCGGGGAGTACGGAAGAGGCTTTGCCGTGGTGGCCAGTGAGGTTCGCAAATTGGCCGAGGGAAGCCGTAAGGCGGCGGATGAAATTTTGGCGTTGGCAGCGGAAACCTCGGATGATGCGAAGAAAATGGCGGGTATTCTGGTCCGCGTTGCGCCTGAGATTGAGCGAACCGCAAGCTTGCTTCTAGAGGTGTCGCAGAGTAGCGCGCAGCAGCAGAGTAACGCGGAGCAGGTGGCTAGCGCTATGTCTAGGTTGAATGGGGTGGCGCAGCAAAACGCGGGCGACGCGAAGAGCCTGATGGAGGAGTCGAAGGGATTGGCCTCCAGCGCGATGGAGTTGCAGTCCATTGTAAGCTTTTTTAAGCTGTAGGCGCTGTTTGGGGCGCTGTGAGCGGTTTAATGGGCGGTGGGGTGACGTTCCTTGACGTCACCCCACCGTTTTTTGATGGGGTGATGGGTTGTGGGCGTTATGGTTTGCAGCCTGCGTGGGGACGTGAGAAAATTTTTATTTACAAAACGACATGATGCGGCTCCTTCGTAGGGGATGTTAGAAAGTTAGCCCATGAGGGCTATGCCCGACGCGAAACGTCCCGAGTCTCCTCGTCGCGCGGAGAAGAAATGGGGCCACGTGCTGTAGGTGCATTGAGGGTGGCATTCTATATGTTCGGGGAGTAGTCCTGCCGCGATGAGTAGTGCCCTATTGGCGCTGGGGAGATCGATGTAGTGCTTCGTGGGATCTGGGTGGGCGTGTAGTGGAATTGAAGGATGGGCGGTGCGAAATAGGGATGCCACATCGTCCCTTACCTCAAAGGCGAGTGGGCCTATGCAGGGTGCGAGGCAACCGATAAGGCGGTGCGGCGAAGCGCCGTAGGTTCTCCGCATGGTTTCAACTGCAGCGTGAGGAATGTTTTGCAGCGTCCCGCGCCACCCGCAATGCACCGCTGCCACTGCGGGGACATCGGGTGCGTACAGCAGGATTGATTGGCAATCCGCGGCGAGGGCGAAAAGCGCAAGGCCAGGGGTTGCTGTAGTGATACCGTCCGTGCTGGGGAGGGCATCGCTACGGTCAAATGCTCCCCGACCAGCGGCCTGGCCGTCAACGGCGGCAACGTGGCTTGTGTGCTGCTGTTGCATAAACACGCAGCGGGAGAGTGGGATGTTGAGCGTTTGGGCGATAAATTCACGGTGGCGCAGCGCTTCAGATGTCCCCTCCCGACGGGAAAGGTGCAGATCACCGAATGGAGAATCAACGCACCGCCCGGAGTCGGTTACTATGTAGGCGACATTGGGATGGCATCGAGTAGCGAAAAGCGTACCGCGCTTACTTTGGGAATGGCCATACAGCATGGGATTTGTGGACAATTTCTCAGCCTAAGTTTCAGAAGGTGCCCTGCATGGAATGTAGAAGTGGCTTGAATCTTGCTTGAACTATTGCAACCGGTGTGCCGGAGCATCCGTGGCCTCAGCCAAGCCGATCCTCATACGGTGGCGCGCATGGTATTGACTTTGAGAGGGACTCTTTTAGTTTACAACGTAAAAATGTAAAAAAAGCCGCGAGCATCGTTATGATGCTCGCGGGCGTTCGCTTCCTTTGATTGATCTTTATTCGACCACCTCAAAATCGTCCTTACCAACCCCGCAGACAGGGCACTCCCACCCGTCGGGGATATCCTCAAATGCCGTACCCGGCTGTATGCCGGAATCTGGATCTCCCACCTCTGGATCGTAAATATATCCGCACACCGTGCACTTGTACTTTTTCATCCTTTTTTTCTTTATGTTCTTGCCACTGTAAACGGAGGATTTCCAATTTTGTTTCGTGAAATCTCTTATTTATAGACGTTACATCGCGCTACCGATTGCAGAGCAGGCGATAGTCGCAGTGCGAGCAGATACGGTCGTTATCGCGCTGGGTGAATGGGACTTTGCCGTCGAAGAGCGAAGCGAGCGTGGGGCCTATAGTGCCGGGCAGGGCCCCAATCGTTGATTCATAATCCGCGCTATCAAAGGGTTTGCCCTCGCTATGGAATAGCCCGGGGAGTTTGAAGTTGTCATCGCGGCATCGTGGAAACCACAGGCCTGCGGTTATAGGGCTACTGCCGAAACCGGGCTGCTGGCCTAAAAGAAGTGCGTAGAGGAGTATTTGGAGTTGGTTGCCATGGTCGCGTTGCGTGGCTGCGGTGAGATTTTCAGCACCTACAAAAATGGCGCTATCGCGATTGAATGTCCCCGTTTTGTAGTCTACGATTTCGAAGCCGCTCCCTCCTCGCAGCCGATCAAGCCGGTCGATGGTACCCCCTACGCTCACGCGCTGCTCGCCCCCTTGCCCATCGGTGAAGGCGAGTTTCCCATGGATTGCGTATTCCAGGCCTAGGATCGATTCCACCCGATCGAGCCTGAGGCGATCCACTTTAATGACGTTTTCAACGTAGCGTTGCGCGGAGCGGAGGTATATGGTCCACCGGAGAGGGAGGGCCGCAATGGGGGTATCCGGGGCGGGGAAACCTATTTCTTTTGCAAAAGCGTGGCGGATGGCATCATTGATGGTGTCGGGGTTGGCTAGCTCTCCGAGCGTGGCGGTTGTGAGCGTAGTGTTGACGAGAGGGGCGTATAGCTTTTCGAGGGCAGTGTGTACGCATGTGCCGAATGCGTGTTCTTTAAAGTTCTCCTTCGGATCGGCATCGGGGGGGGCGATACGTGCTATATGCTTGTAGTAAAAGCTCAGCGGGCACTTGATGTATTGTTTTAGGCTTGATGGAGAAAGCTCTTTTGGGCTGGACGCGCTGTCCTTAGCGAGGTATTGCGAGAGCGTTGCTAGAATTTCTGGAGTTTTAGAAATCGTAATATTTTGGCTAGAAAAAATGGTGGGGGAGGGGAGAGAGTTCCTTTTCTCCTCTATCGTGGGGGTTGAAGATGCGTATTTACGCTGCAATATGTAGCGGCTCGGATCAGTGCTCTCTCCGCCGATCGTGTAGATGAGGACCACGCGCTTTGCCCTCATGGTGATCGTGTCAAAATAGTAGGCGTACATGGCTTCGTGGTCGCTCCGCGTGGGGAGGCCGAAGGCGCGCTGTAGGCTGTAGGGAATGAATGAGGGCATAGTGGACACGCGTGGCAGAAAGTCATCGTTCGCCGAGAGAATGTAGATGGTGTCAAAGTCGAGGGCGCGCGTTTCGAGAAAACCCATGACCTGAAGCCCTTCAAGCGGTTCGCCGAAAAAATCGGTTTTAGCATTCCGGAAGAGCTTGGGGAGCAGGAGGAGGACGGCGCGGGCCGCGTCGCACGGTTGTATGCCCCGTTTTTCGTCCGCGCTGTAGGGGTATTCCGCCCGGTTGAGGCTGGCCCTTAGCGTGTCCAGAATGGCGAATGCGGAGAGAAGATTGTCCGCATCGAGCTGTTGGGTTGGGGAATCGGTTGCTGATTCTGAGGCATCTTGCGAATTGCTACTGAGAGCGTCCGCGATGGAGCGGAGGAGGCGTTGCGAGGAGGAAATGGGATCCTCTATGCCGCAGGCGGGAAATAGGAGATCGGGCAGCGTGCATCCGTTAAACTGGGTGGGGACGATCCTATCGTTCTGCGCATCGCGAACCATCGCGCGAAGCGCGCCGACGTGTTCGAAGGGGGCGAGGTAGGGATGTGATAGGAAATCTATTAGCGCGGCCCTAGCGTACGTAAAGGTGGAGGCATCATGGGAGGCGAGTAGGCTGAGATAGCTTTTTAAAACGCTGAATGTTAGGGTATTTTGAAGAGGGTATCCCATGGTAACGTTGCAGCGCTCGATGGCCTGCGGGAGGGTCCGTAGCAGGGGAAGCAGTAGGTTCTCATCGGCTAGAACTATCGCCGTGCGGGAAGATATATCGTTGCCCTCAAAGGCGAGCTGATCTTGCATCGCGCGGGAGAGAATGGATACCTGCGCCAGCGTTGAGGGGGCCGCGTGGAGCTGCCAAGCTCCCTGGCTCTCCTTCGCCGCGGGTGATAGCTCGCGGTCGATACGGTGGGCAGCCTTATGTCGGCGCATGAATAGGCCCGCCTCGTTGATCGGGTCCTCTAGCATACTCTCCGAGTAATTCCAGAAAAAAAGTGCGGACTCCTGGCGTTGCCCATATCGGGTTTCGATGAAGTCGAATAGCACCTGCTCGCAGCGGTTGAGCGCATTGAATCCAGCGAATGCGATGCGGGACGGGAAAAGACGTTCCAACGTGCTTTCCTCTATTAGATTCTTTTGTAGAAGCTCGATGGCGCGTCGGGCGACATGCGCAGAGTAGCCGATGCGATTGTCCTGCATAAACTGGCGCATATCGCTATACACAGGCCATAGGATTCGCCAGATGGAGAGGAATTGCTGCTTGAGCTCCTGTCTGGGGTTGCCCTCCTCCTTGAGAATGCTAAAAAAACGATTGATTCCCTTCTTGCGCTCCTCGAAGTCAAATAGTTCGTGGAGAACCTTTTTTTGTTCCTCTGTAAGGTAGTCAAAGGCATCATCGATGGTTTTCAGCGCATCGATGTTGGCGAAGAGACGCTGGGCATCGCAGAGGTATAGGTCCACCTGTGAGAAATCGTGGAGAAGCGTCTCGCCCCAGTAGTAGAATTCGTTGAGGTCCTCGATGCGTGAAGAGGTAGTCGTGGTAGGCGAAGGATTCCTTTTGTAGTGGGTTAAAAAAATGCGGTGGAGGTGGGGGATTAGCATCATCGGCTCCACAATTTGCATACCGGCCATCTCCTGGAAAAGCTCGGACGTATTTCCCCACGACGGCATCCAGAAGGGGCGGCTGTGGTCTTTCGCATCGAGCAGCTCGGAGAGATGCTGCGTAAAAAATAGGCGGGCCCGGGTTGTGGGGAAGTACACCGCGGCGTTGCGAAAACCCTCGATGCCCCATGCTGAGAGGAGCTTGGCGGCTACTTGGCGCAGGAAGGCGGTCTGCGGGGCGGGCGCATTATCTTGGTTCATGGTTGCGATGCGGATTAGTAGCTGTAATTGTCGAGATAGCTACGATTCTTATCGTACTTTAAGTCTTGCAGCATCCCGGCTTTCACGCCAATGCGGAATGCGTAGCTGCGTAGCGTGCCGAAAGGTACGATATTCACAGACATCTCCCAGCAATGCAGGCTCCGCGATATGTTCAGAGAGCTCATGGTGAACTGCCGACTATTAAAGTCGTACCCCGTGGAGAAGCCGAAACGCCAATTCTCGCCCAGCACTAAGCTTCCGTACAGGGAGGCGGATTGCACGGCTTGCACCCGTTCGCCGAGGCGGCTAAAGGAGTAGCTATAGCTGCAAGAGAGCGACCACGGCGCTGAGAAATCCCCGTAGTCTATCATAAGAAAATCGGTTGAAAGGGCCTGCCCATAGGGTAGAAATCCCGGGAGGTAGCCCAGGGGTTGCGGGGGGGCTTGCGTTTTTCCCCGGCCGGTAAGGGTTTTGCTAATCGAGAAGGAGGCGCTGAAGTAGAATGATTCGAAGCGCAGGGGGCGATGCGTGCGTTGGAAGTAGTATTGGTTAATCGGTTGTCCCTGCGCGGTGCAGTCGTACGGGTTGAAGCGGAGTTGCGCCGATAGCTCGAAAAGGTCGAAAAGATGGGTACGTGCGTTGATGGAGAGGAGCGACCAGTTAAGTGAATCCGCAAGAAAATTGTAGGAGATCCCTAGCGAAAGCGCATCTAGCAGTGACACCTTCTTGTCGACGGTCGCGGTGTCCTGTTTAGAGCGAACTTTCATCTCGAGGTTGTTATTCAGCGCCAGGCTTACCGTGCCGGACTTCCCCGTGCCGGGCCCCCCGAAAAGCGTTCCATCGAAGTGGGAGTACTTAAGCATTTTCCCGCTGGGGTCCTGCTGCACCTCGTCATACATCTTGAAAAAAGGTTGGCTGAAGTCCGGGTGGTAGGAAATTGTAACCGAGGGCGTTAGCACGTGGCGTATCGCTTTGACATACGACTTCGCTCTAAAGGTGAACATCCCGTAGAGTTTCGTGCTTGCGCTCAGTGCTGTGTTGAATTGCCATGCGCGCGCGAAGCCTAGGACTGTGTCGCGCACGGGTCTTCCCCCCGTGGCATCCCAATGGTAGCGATACGATTGTAGGTACCAATTCTCGGAATAGTTCACGGCGGGTGATATGTTGATGAACGTAAAGAGGTTGAACGAGGTAGATGCGGAGGCCTGATGTTGAATCCCATTGCGCATCTGCCGCAGTGCCTTACGGGTAAACAGATCCTGCTCCTTAATCGTGAGGGCGTTCTGTAGATTGGTATTGTAGGAAAGCCCAATCTTCTCGTACCAGCGCTGCTTGCCCACGCCGTTTTTTCGCTTGAAAGGGTAAATGCGCGTCATGGCGAGCGCGAACTGGGGCAGGCGCAGGTTAACGATGCTATCGCGGGAGCTTTGGGAGTGGTTGATGGAGAGGCTTATGTTGATGGGCGTACCCGGGAATTGGTGGGTGAACGCGATGGAGGAGCTAATCTGGTTGTTGAGGTACTCCTGCGTCGTCTGGGAGTTGTAGCGATTATGGCCCGACGACCCGAACGTGACGTTCGCCTGAAAGGTGGAGTTGGGCATCGTGCGCCTGTCCTGCGAATGGTTCCAGTAGATCATGTAGGAGCTAGAATTTACCGCGCTTGGGGTGCCTTCGTGCCCAATCTTTACGTGGGAGTACGTCACGTCGAGCGACCCCGTGAAATGGTATCTCCACGCGTAGTTGAGATGCGTGCGTACGTCCCATGATCCCTTTGAGTAGTAGCCGCCGCGGATAGAGAGATCTACGTAGTCGCTGATGCCGAAGTAGAAACCACCATTGCGCAGGAAGAAGCCTCGCTCGTTCTCCTCCCCGTACTGCGGGAGCAGGATGCCGGAGGAGCGTTTTGACGTATTGGGAAAAAATCCGAATGGGAGAAAAACGGGCGTGGGAACATCGCCAATCACCAGCCACGCGGGGCCGGTTACAATCTTGTCGTGGGGTATCACCTTCGCCTTCGTGAGCGCGATGTAGAAGTGGGGGTGTTTGAGGTCGCAGGTGGTGAATTTCCCATTGGCCACGTTCACCTCGTCGTTGGCTAGCTTTTTCACCACTTCTCCATGCAGGTATCCCTCTGACACCTGCGTCATGACGCCTAGTATCCGCGCCTGCTTCGTTTTGAAGTTGTAGGTCATGCTCTCCATCGTGTACCGCTCGCTGCCCTCGATGTAGATGGGCTCCTGTACCTTTTTCCCGGCGCTGTCCAGCCCGGTGGCGTAGAGAACGCTCGATTGCATGTCGAATTCGATGAAGCCCGCCTGGAATTCTATGTTCTTGTATTTCACCACCGCATTGCCATACAGCCGTATCCGACTGCTGCTGATGGCGTACTGTATGGAATCATCCGCCGTGGCGGCGATGGGGGCATCGAGCTGCGAGCCGCCGTACGATTCGTCGAGGTGGATCACGGTGTCTGTGACCGGTATTGACGTATCGCCCTCCCTGGTGGCGGGTGCGTGCAGCGTGTCGGCCGCCAGGGGAGCGGAGCGCGAAACGCTGTCGGGGATCTGCCCTAGGGCGGTGTACAATCCTATCGCGGTAAGCAGCACCACCAGCAGGCCGGCGCGCGTAGCGTGTCCTATTTTACCCTTCATCATGGGCTGTAACCACGTAGTTAGCCATCGAGACCGCTGAAAATCAAAGAGATTTCATACCTTTGTACCCGGCGAACCGTTTAGCTGTTATGCAGGCAAAGGTAGGATTAATTCTTAAAAGTTGCTGTTTATTGCGTTTTTACGTGCTGATGGCAGCCTTGGCGTGGCTGCTCGTGGAGGGGGGGGCAGTGGCGGTTTGCGCACGTACGAAGGCAGGCGTGCGTACCGTTACCATCGATGCGGGGCATGGGGGAAAGGATCCCGGCACCTTGGGGCCAAACTCCAAGGAAAAGGACGTGACGCTCGCGGTGGCGCTCCGTCTCGGCGAAAAAATCAGGGCAAAACACCCCGAGGTGAAGGTGATTTACACGCGCGATAAGGATGAGTTTATCCCCCTCGATGAGCGGAGCGCCATTGCCAATGTGGCGAAATCTGACCTTTTCATCTCCATCCATTGCAACTCGGCCAGCGCAACGGTGGCAAAGGGTGTGGAAACCTTCGTCATGGGGTGGCACATGGCGGAAGATCAGTTTGAGGTGGCCAAGAGGGAGAACTCAGTCATTACGTTCGAGCAGGACTACTCCCAGAAATACAACCATTTCGATCCGAATTCCCCGGAGTCGTACATTATATTCTCGCTTATGCAGAATGTTTTTCACGATCAGAGTATAGAGTTCGCCACGTTGGTGCAGCAAAACTTTGTAAAAAAGAATAATAGGTTCGATCGCGAGGTCAAGCAGGCTGGATTTCTCGTGCTCTACAAAAGCTCTATGCCGGCGGTTCTTATAGAGCTGGGTTTTTTGAGCAATCGCAAGGAGGAGTCCTACCTCCTCTCCCCCAAGGGCCAGGAGGAGACTGCCGAGGCCATTGCGCAGGCTTTCGATACCTACGCGAAGCGGCGTGAGGTGAGCCTTCTCGAAAAGGTGACCTCTGATTCAGCGCGTGCCGATACGGCTAGCCCGGCGCCGGCCGTGGGACGGCGTTACCTCATACAGGTGGCGTCCGTCAATGAGCGCATCGGATCGAAGCATCCCTTACGACGCGAATTCCCGAATCTTATCGAATTGCATGAGGGAAAACGTTACCGCTATTTCACCGATCGCTATGGCTCCTACGAGGAGGCAAAAAAGAATCTTCAATCGGTTAAGGAAAAATATAAGGATG
Source organism: Bacteroidia bacterium (assembly GCA_013333195.2). Lineage (GTDB taxonomy): Bacteria > Bacteroidota > Bacteroidia > Bacteroidales > CAJPTX01 > Bacteroides_D. The sequence goes on along the minus strand of JABCPG020000087.1, from coordinate 7,725 downwards.
CGTTCATCACCTCGTTCGAGGATTGAGGCGGAGGCACCGGGGATTGGTCGGAATGTGCAGTTTTTAAACTAGAGTGATTCATGATGAAAAAAAGGCAGCGAAAAGAGTGGGTGATAGGGTTGTTTGCCCTTGTTGTGCTAGTGCTATTGGTGTTTTCCTACTTCTTTTTAAAGGGGAATGAGATTTTCTCCTCGGTGCGTCGCTACTACGTCAAGTTTGACAACGTTGATGGGCTTTACAAGGGGAATCGTGTGATGCTAAATGGGTTGACCATCGGCCGCGTTTCAGCGTTAACCTATACGGGGCGTGCGGGCGAATCGGTGCTTGTGGAGCTTCAGGTGTCGCCTACGTTTCAGCTAAGCGCAACGACGAGAGCCGCGATTGTCAATTCGGGGCTTATAGGTGGGCGCGTGATAAAACTTTTTGAGGCGGTGGGCCCCGCGCCGTATCTACAGGATAACGATACTATAGCGGGGCGCACTGAGGGTGCGTTGGCGGAATCTTTCGAAGAATCCGTGGGCCCCCTTATGGTGCGTGTCGATACGCTCGTGGGCGAGCTGACACGGCTTACCTCGAGCGTTAATGGCTTAATGACTGACGAAACGAAAAATAGCATTCAGCAGATGGTGGTGAATATTAATGCCGCCTCGGCGCAGATTGCGGCGGCCTCAGCGAAGTTGCCTTCTATCTTTGATGGCGCCGATAGGGCTGTGCGGAATGTGGCGGAGGTCGCGGGTTCGGCTGATAGCGTCGTGGATGGAGCTAATGCTGTACTGGATTCGCTGCGGGGAATAAACTTCCGCGCCACTATCGCTAACATTGAAAGGGCCTCTCGCGCCGCCGATTCGCTGCTTGCCGAGCTGCAGCGCGGCGAGGGCACCGCGGGAAAATTGCTTAAGGATGATGCCATTTATAGGCAGGCGCAGCGGGCCATCGCTTCGTTCGATTCGCTCGTCACGGACGTCAAGCTTCACCCTAAACGCTACATTAAAATCTCCGTATTTTAACGCATCGCGGGGATGGGATTCCCCTGCGTGTCGCCTCCAGTGCTCGGGCGGTGCGCCCAAAATTTCTACGGGGCGCGTTGCTGCGTTCCGTCTTACTGTGAATTGATGGGGAGATCTTATCGGGCTGGGAGTATTCCTTGCTGAAAGAGTTTTGCGGCTTCGTCTGGATGGTGCACGGCGCGACCTGTAGGATGGTGCGTTGCGTTGGGCGTTGGCGGTGTGTTGATATCGAATCGCGCGCGCAGATTCTACGCGGTGCAGCGTTCAGAAAATTGTGATTTTCTTTACTACCTTTGCTGAAAATTTTTATAGCTATGGCAAAGAGTTTTGCACGTTTTGTGCTTGTTCTATCCTTTTTCATTGGGCTGGCATCATGCCCGGGGCGTGCCCAGCAGTGGCAGTTCTCAGTGCAATTAGACCCCGCGGTTAACAGGTTCTTCAGCGATTCGCGCTATTTGACCAATGCTGGCGGACAGTTCGGGTTCCGGGGAGGAGTGGAAACCTCTTGGTTCTTTATTGACCGTATCGGTTTGCTCCTTGGCGCATCGTACGATCTGCGCAAGGCTAACCTCCTTTACGCCGACACCAGTTTGAACGTCACGCCGGTATATTCCGACCCTGTGCTGATGACGAAAGGGAGTGTGCTTAAGACCAGCGCGCAGTATATATATATTCCTGTTGGCCTGAAAATGAAGGCCATTCAGATAGGCTATTGGACGGTCACCAGCGCGGTTGGACTATCGATGAACTTTCGTCTCTCCCATAGCATTGAGAGTCGGGCGATGGGCATCAATAAAACCAATGCGGTTGATTTCTTCACGTGGGGGTTCCCGGGCTATTTCCTTCGGCTCGGCACGGAATACTCCTTGGGGGGGCGTAGCGCGGTAGATGGAGGGATTGCGTACCATGGCACATTTTCGGCCGTGGCCAAGCCGGGGTTGGGCAAGCTGTACTACCATAACTTCACCTTTCACCTCGGTTTCATATTCTAGCCTAGCTTTCTGCCGCTTGGGGCGGTTGCCGGTTGCTAGGCGCTTTCCGGCTCTTAGTTTCTCTTCCCTTTGCGAGGAGAATATACGTCTGACGCTGCTGTAGCAGATCCGCAGGAGGGGCGATAGGCAGCGCGTGGATGTTGTTGGGAAAAGAGGGGTGAGGAAGAATTGCATGGGCCTTGTCTATCGTTTGGCTAACGGTGGGTGGGGCTTTTGCGTAGTGCTTGCGCAGCGGTGCTTTATCGGATAGCTCTTTTATAGCGGCTTTCAAAAAGAGGAGCGATTTGCCCTGTAGGACTCCCATGAGGGTTCTCTCTTTTTGCAGCCATTGCGGGGTGGAGCTGACACGAGGTTACCCCTTGTCTGGTTGCATGATATTGCGGTAGTCGTTGGTATTCTCTGCGTATAAAATTCGCATCCTCTTCGCATCAAAGTTGGATTTTGGCGGAGAAATCCAACTTTGATGCGAATATGGTGGGAGTTTGGGGGGAAGTTCTTCCCTGGCCGTTTTCATCCTGGGAAGTGGGAAATGGGCGTATCGGCTGGTCGTTGCGCCTTTTGCCGCGCGTTGCCTACGCGCCTTTGCCGCGCGATGCGCTGTGGGGATCTCTTGATTCCATGCGGATGGGTGCGCGTGTTGCCATCTATTTTTAGCTCAGCGATGGGTAATTCTACCTGGAGTACCCGTGCGGTGGTGGCGTGGTGGGATAGGGTATAATTTGGTGACGGTTGCGCCCCCTGCTCGTCGGAAGAGGATTAAAGGGATGGGCGTGAGGCCAAAGATGACGAAGCTGCGCGGAGCATTGCGGTAGGCGAGCGGGACGGTAGCCGGCGTATTTCAGGGGGTTGCTAAACGTTGGTTTTGAGGTGCGGGGGTAGTGCGGGGGAGGTGGTTTAAGGCATCTTCATGAAATATCGGTGGGCATAGAGGAGTCCGTTGGGTGCTACGCCCGCGGATTTTGCGTTGTGCCTAGCCGTGCATTTTTGTTTCAACCGAAAGCGGCGCAAGGAAGAAATCGTCCTTGCGCCGCGACTGGCTATAGAAGATGCGTGAATACCGTTGTCAGTAGGTGAGAACTACGCAGCCATCTTCAAGTTTTAGATTGATATCCATCTCGTCTTTGTTTTCCCGCTCCATCTTTTTCTTGATCTTCTTGTAGCAATCGAGTCCGTCCTTAAGCCCACATACCTTGCATGTTTCGGATTCCTTCTCACTCGGTTCGGTATCAGCTTGCTCTTCGCGGTTTGGGCGCGAAATTACGACGGAGTTAGCAAATATACCCTCTTCCTTCGTGCTGAAGATGATATCCGCTTCAAACCCTCGGTTTGCTCCATTTTGCTGCATCGCGAGTAGTGCGTTCGCCGCGCCATCTACTAGGTCGATCAAACGGCGCATGTCAACATCGCTATTGCTATACTCCGCGGCGGAAACACCACGGTAGAGCGCAGCTTGACTGCCTGTCTGCTCCGTATTGTTCTGCGCTTTCTGGATTTCATCGGATACCTTATCTTTGCATCCTGCAAACGCTATGGCGCATAGCGCTATAAGCATTGCCATTCCTATTTTCTTCATAACCAGTAATTTTAAAAGTTTTACCTTGTGCATCTCCTGTCTCCGGCAGCAAAGTTACAAACAAAAAAAATAAATAATGCAAGGGTTGATGGATTTTTTTTATTTATTTTTTTTTTGCAATGGTGCGGAAGCGGCTGCACAACGCGGCAGCTAGTAGTGAAAAGGCGGAGGGCGGGTGGAGGGGGGAGGCGGTTGCATCTCACCTATTGCGCAGCAGTGCTTCCGCCACGCGGAGGAACATGTGGGTTTCCCTTTAGGAGGGTGTTACCGTTTCCCTTTGGGCTTTCGGTAGCGATGAAAGAAACGGTAGGCCAAGGAGACGCGTAGCACCCCGATACCATAGGTCATGCTGCGGCGAAGATTGATGGACGAGGCTTCCGGGAAGTAGCGGGTGGGGCAGGATATTTCGCCGATACGAAATCCATAGCCGAAGGCGAGCGCAAGGAATTGATTGTCAAATATAAAGTCGTTGCTGCATTGTTGGTAGGGAAGCGTGCGGAGCGTTTCGGCGGTGTAGGCGCGGTAGCCGGTGTGGTACTCGGAGAGATGCTGCCCGAGGAGGAGGTTTTGCACGAGGGTGAGAAATCGGTTGGCGATGTACTTATAGCGCGGCATGCCCCCCTTGAGGCAGCCGCGGCCGAGTATGCGGGAGGCGAGTGCCACATCGTAGAGTCCCGATGCTAGCATGTAGGCCATGGGCGCGAGGAGCTTTGGGGTGTATTGGTAGTCGGGGTGGAGCATGATGACGATGTCGGCGTTGCGCGAGAGGGCAGCTTTGTAGCATGTCTTTTGATTGGCCCCATAGCCGAGGTTACGTTCGTGGAGATAGAGGTGCTCGATGTGGCATTGCTGGGCTACGGCCACGGTGCTGTCCGTGCTGTGGTCATCCACGAGGATGATGTCGTCAACGAGAGATGTGGGGATTTCCTCGAGCGTTTTTCGGAGCGTTTTCGCCGCGTTGTACGCGGGGAGAACCACCGCGATGCGTTTGCCGTCAATCATTTTGCTTCTGTTGTTGCGCTTGCGCTAGGCGTTTCGCTCTGTCGAAGAGCTGCTGGGCGCGGGGTGGATCATATTTTTGCGTGCAGAGAGCCTGGTTGTAGAGGAGGGAGGGGTTTTCGGGGTTGGCCGTTGAAAGCTGTTCGAAGATGTGGGCTGCCTGCCGTGCATCGCCGAGCTGATAAATGGCCATGGCCTTAATCTCGAGGATGGGGTAGGGGATATCCATCTCGGCGCGATTTGCAATGGCGATGGCTCTGTCCGTGTACGTAAGCGCGTCGTTGGGGCGTTGCTGTTGCAGCGCGAGTAGCGCGAGTTTGTGGAGCGCATCGAAATTGGAAGGGTATACGAGTAGCCCCGACTCGAGGGCCTTCTGGTAGCGGGCGGGGTCCGTATCGCGTAGGGATTCGCGGTTGATGCGGAAGAGGTAGGCAGGTTCGGAATCCCCGTTGTGGTAGATGAGTTCGAGGCAGTCGGGCTTTCGTTCGAGGAGGCGGAAGGCGTTGAAGTGCAGCGAATTGATGAAATTTTTGCTTTTCACCTTTGGGTCGGCACGGAGCCGCGCGAGGATGAGGTAGTCAACCCTGCGTTCGTCGAAGTAGGCCCACACGGAGTCGGGGGCATCGGAGATGTAGCGGAAGATGCCGAGGAAGGGGCGCTCGGCGTAGATGCGAGCGTTGTTCGGTTTTCGGCAGGCGATGACCGCGGAGTCGGGCAGATGCGCCCCGGCCCATTGGCATACGCGGAGGTAGCTGTCCCAATCGGGGGTAAGACCGGCAAACGCATCCCCTTTAAGATTTCTTGTAAAGTTCTTCAGATCAATGTGTTGTATATTATACGAGGTGGTAATTAGGAGTGAGAGGCAGCAGATAGAACCCACGGCGATATCCCCGATCCGAGGGGAGATGCGGGAGAGTAAGGCATTGAGGCCGTAGAGAAAGAAAGCGAGGATTAGCGGGAGATACACTATGATGAGGCGGAACTGATTCCACTGTACCTGTTGGGTTAGGAAGGTGATGCCCAGCATGATGGTGAGGTAGATGGCGAGAAGCCAGGTGAAGGCGGATCGCGTGCGTCGCGAGGTAATGATGGCGATGCCCCCCAAGATGAGGAGCAGAAGGAGCGGTATGGAGGCGGAGGATACGTTGATGCCGAGGAAGCTGGGAAGGTGGCCGGTGAGATATTGCAGCGCGTTTTGCCACACGCGCACGCATAGGCCCCAGAAGGTTTCCTTCTCGCCGTCGGGTTGGTAGAAGTCCACGAGCATCATCTTGGAGAGCTGGCCGGAGAATGAGGCATCGGCAAGGCTCCACTTTACCCGTTTGTAGATGGCAAAGGGGATGAAAAAGAGGAGGTAGGAGGCTAGGAGCATCGCTGTTTTCTTCCAGCTCCTCGCCGTGGTGGCCAGAAAAATCATTAGGGCGAGGAGCGCGCCGTAACCTACGTTTCGTGTAAGCGAGAGTAGAAGGAGCGCGAGGCCTAGCGGTAGCACGCGCGTGAGCGTTTCGCGGGATAGCCCGTCGCTCGCTCCGTTGTAGAATGGGAGGAAGAGAAAAAAGATGAGCGCTTGCAGCAGCATGAATAGGGGTTCGCTGAAAGTAGAGCCGGAGAGGGTGACCATCTGCGGCGCGGCGGCGGTGAGCAGTAGCGCGAAGAGCCACACGAAGCGGGGAAGGTAGCGGCGGAAGGCGATGCCGAGCAGGGCGAGGGCTCCGAGGGAAAAGAGTATGGAAAGGATTTTCAGCGCGGGCACGTGTATCCCGAAAAGGGCTATCAAGGGGCTGATGAGCATGGGGTAGAATGCGCCGTGCCATGAGGGGAAAGCTGTACCGTGCCAAAAATCCAGCGCTGCAATGACGTACCAAGAATCATCGCCGCCTATGGATACCTTCGCGTCGAAGCGCAGGATTGTCAGGAGAAGGTGGAATCCTAGAATTAGGAGGAGGTAGAGCCTCCAGCGCGTAAAGGGTTCATAGATGCGGAGCGCACGGCAGGCGCATTCCTGCGAGTAGCCATTGCGGGGAGAAATGTTCTCGACTGATTTACCCATGGTGCGTAAGAATAGTAAGGCGCTCGATGGGTAAGTGTGCGTGGACAACGGGAGGTGGGCCCTGCTGGGCTTGAACCAGCGACCCTCTGATTATGAGTCAGATGCTCTAACCAACTGAGCTAAGGGCCCTTGAGACCAAGCAGCTAAACGCAACAGCAGCCTCAATTCTAGGCGCAAAGGTAGGTAAAACTCTTGAAATGGCAACAGTGGCGGGCGAAAATTTTCTGAAATGATCTCTGCTGCGCGTGCAAGAGCGTTTGCCGTGCCGTGGCTGGAAGAATGGTGACGGATTCTAGGTGCTGCAATGGGGGCTCCGCGGGTTGGGGAGGGAGGGTGTTGCCGGTTTCGAGGAGATATCCTACCGCGTTTTGGGCGAACGCGACGCTCGAGAAAATGATTATCTTTGCGTTAACTATGGGATAAAAGGGATAGTCAAGGTAAAAGATTTATGGTAGAACGGTTGTTGGAGATCGATCAGGAATTGTTTTTGAAGCTCAATGGGCTGTACACATCGCTATCGGATATGTTGATGGTATTTGCCTCATCGAAGCGTGCGTGGATTCCTTTCTACGTGTTGCTGGTGCTTTGGATGTGGTGGCGTAAGGGGTGGCGCTTTGCGGTTTGGCTTCTGCTTGGCGCGGGGCTCTGCGTGCTGCTGTCGGATCGGATTTCGGTGTTAGCGTTTAAGGATACGGTGCAGCGCCTGCGGCCCTGCCGGTATTTGCCCTCGCTGGGTTTGCCGGTGCATATCCCCGAGGGGGAGGGGTGCTGGGGGGCGTACGGCTTTGTGTCGTCGCACGCGGCCAATGTTTTTTCAGTGGCGGTGTTTTTATCGTTGCTTGCGCGCCGGGGGTGGATGACGGTGGTTATGCTGGTGTGGGCGTCGTGGGTGAGCGTGAGCCGCGTGTTTGTTGGGGTGCATTACCCGGGCGATGTGCTGTGCGGCGCGATGTTGGGGATCCTGGTTGGGATTCTGGTGTATTTCGTTGTGCGTTGGGTGAGCCTGCGCTGCGGGTACCGGTGGTGGGTGCGGAAGGGGCGTCGCTGAATAAAGGGCAGAGCGTGGGGGGGGGGGGGGGGGGGGCCCCAAACCCGCGCCGGGGG
>JABCPG020000086.1 GCA_013333195.2 Bacteroidia bacterium | reverse complement strand
GGTCAGCTTGGTCCCCCGCACCTCTGATAAGATGTCGAAGAGGGATCTGGTACTCATTGGCTTTTTCATAGTGCAAAGTTACTGAATAAAAGCAACTTAGACGACACATCCTGAAAATAGTTTTGCAGCGGTCTCAATATGCATTCTGGTTCTATAAAATACAGATACTATAAATAATTGGTTTATCTTCGCGCATAATGCATAGGTGTTTATAACCGATATGAATAGGCTTTCTAGTGGTTACGTAGCTGGTAGGTGCCCTCTGGGGACCGCATCGCCTTCGCAAAGGGTAGGCATTATGAGCATCGGGTGTAAAGCTATAAGGATGGAATAAATGTACACTACGAGTGGTTTTCACTATCGTTGGCAGCGTGGTCTTGCCCTACTGTTGTTGGGAGTACTACTAAGCCATTTTGCTATGGCAGCAGCGCCCTCTAGGGTCGTCGGTAGGGTGTGTAGCGTAGGGGGCGATTCGTTGGCGGGTGCAGTGGTCCGTGTTGCTGGGCGCAGTGAGCATGCGGTTTCCGATGCCAACGGGCACTACGAGTTGCACTTGCCGCTGGGAGAGTGGACATTGCAGTGCTCCTACGTTGGCTACAAGAGCGCAGTACAAACAGTACGCGTTACCAAGGGCGTAACGCGTTGCGACTGGCGTCTGGATGAGGAGTCGGTGGCCGTTGGGGCAGTGCTGGTGGCGGGTGCGGGCGTCTCGCAGCGTGAGCGCCAGGTACCGATGCTGATCTCAGTAGCCGATAAGCAGCAGTTCAAGGGGCAGGTGGTGACCCTCCAGCAGGTACTCACGCAGACCAGCGGGGTGCAGGCCCTACGAAGCGGCGGTGAGGGCTATCACGCTCGTTTATTGGTGCAGGGTCTAGATGGTAAGCGTGTCGGTATGTTTGTGGACGGCGTACCTCTAGGCCATGGTGCAACGTTCGATTTAGATCGTATCCCCCAGGAGCTCGTCGAGCGTGTCGAGGTGTATAAGGGCGTAGTGCCGCCATGGCTAGGCGGTGATGGGCTGAGCGGGGCGATCAATGTGGTGACGCGTGCCGTAGAGGGATCGCACCTCGAGGCGGGTTATGCTGTCGGTTCATACGCCTCGCATAGGGGCTACCTCCTCGGTACGGCGCACTTTGCCGAGGCGGGGGTTGATCTAAGCGTCTATGGCGGGGCGCACTACGCCAGGAACAACTACCAATTCAATTCGCCCTTCGAGTCGGGTCGCATCATTGTGCGTGACCACGATAGGTATCTATCTGCACAGGGTAGCGTGGGACTGCGTTTCACCAAATCCTACTTCGACCTCCTGGGGGTCTCATTGGACTACAATTACAGCTTTAAGGAGCAGCAGGGCGGGATGATGAATTTGCAGAATAACGTGCAGCATGCCTTCACCAGGATGCAGACCGCCTCCCTATCGGGCATGGCCCGTAAGGCCTATCTGGGCGGGCGTTTGACCTTTGATCTCTCATTGCATGGCAGTTATGGTGTCGGCAATGTGGTGGATACGTCGATGTGGGCGTACAATTTTTTGGGTGAGCGCTATTTGAGTCCCGGCGGGCGGGGAGAGGTCGGGATGCTACCTAACTTTTCGCACGATGTCTATATCGCGGTGAATGGCCAGCTGAATGCTCGTTACGAGATCTCGCCGGTGCATATCTTGCATTGCAATGTGACGCACCGCTATAGTCGCCAGCAGCCGGAGGATACCCTCGCGGCGCGATACTCCACCTTTGTAGCCTCGGGGTTACCTAACTCGTTGCATGCGTTCGTGGGCGGGGCGTCGTACGAGTTGCGCCTTTTCGAGGGATCTTTGCGTAATATCCTTGGGGCGAAGGGCTACTATTTTCGCGATGAGATGTGGGCCACATCGCAGCCCTTTGCTCTTGAGATATCGCCGCACAGCCAGCACGCATCGTTTTCGTGGGGATTTGTGGAGGCCCTCTCGTGGCAACCCTGGCAACAGTTAACGTTGAAGGCATCGTTGCAATTGCAGTCACGCCTGCCCACGAGCTTCGAGCTCTTTGGCGATGGTATGAGCATCCTGCCGGGTTATCAGCTACGGCCTGAGCGCAGTCTGAACACCAATTTGGGCTTAGTTTGGCTCATAAATGGGACGGGCTATCCGCACGCCAGGGTCGACCTCCAGGGCTTCTACATGCAGATACGCGATTTGATACAGCTCACCATGGGTTTTGCCTTCAACCTGTTGCATAGGAACATCATGCAGGCCTCGGGCTACGGGGCTGATGGCGAGGTGGAGGTACACTGGTTGCCCTACCTCTCGACACGAGCCAATGCGACCTACTATCGATTAACGAACCGCATGGCGCTCGATGAACAGGGCGCTCCCAATCCGCTCTATGGTATGCGCGTACCCAATGTGCCATGGCTATTTGGGAATGTCACGCTCGATGCGCACATGGAGGCCCCGTTTGGCATACGGAGCTACGGATCACTCTACGTGAGCTGCCAGGGTACCGAGGAGTTCAGCTACGGGTGGGAGGTGAGTCGTCGCAACCAAATGCGCGTACCCCGGAAATGGAACCTCGACGCAGGCTTGCACATCTCGTTTCTTGGGCACTACCACCTGAGTTTTGCCGTGCGCAATGTGCTCAATACCGAGCAGTGGGAGGAGTTCCGCTACCCGATCCCTGGGAGGACCTTTCACGCCAAATTGCGCTACACATTTGACTTTGACAGGAACAAATAGTAACAATAAATAGGAGGTACCATGATGAAAAGAGTCGTATTGAGTGTTTTAGCCATGGTGTTGGCACTACTGATCGCCGCATCGTGCAAGAAAGAGAAAACCGAGGAGACCGAGACGCACCGCTATGCGGCTGCCATGGTTAAGGATGAGCAGTTCTACGTAGCCACGTTTTCAGATCTCAAGGAGGGCGTAGAGGTGAAGAGTGCCGATGCGGTGGTTCTCGCTAAGGGGCACCTGCATATGCACTACCACCAGGGTGCGCTCTACCTTATGTCGGGGAGCATGGGCGGCTATGGCGGCGAGCAGAAGCTCTATAAATATAAAGTGGACGAGAGTGGCCATCTGGCGCAGAGTCCTGAGGTGTTGAGCTTTGCCGGCTCGCCGAATCCAGTAGAGGTCGTATATACCGATCAGAATAAGGCGTACGTCTCCACCAATGGCGCCAAGGCCGATCTCATAGTGATATCGCTCGACCCGCTAAAAGAGATTGCCAGGATCGATTTGTCCAAGTATGCCGTTGAAGATAATGACCCCGACGCGGGTACAGGCTACGTGCGGGATGGGAAGCTATTTCTACCATTGAATCAAGTGAAATCCATGATGGAGATCCGCCCCTGCACGGGGCAGCTGGCCGTCATCGATATTGCGACCGATAAGGTGGAGAAGGTAATAGAAGATAGCCGCGTGACCTCCCTGGGCATGCTAGGCCATACCAACGGTATAGAGGATGACAATGGCAATCTGTACCTGCAGACAGGCCCACGTGCCGCCATGACCAAGGCGAATCCGGCCGTGGCGGGTGCCTACTCGTGGGGCGAAGGGATTCTGCGCATTAAGAGGGGGGAAACGGACTTCGATAAGGGTTACCATATCCCGGTTGCGAGTCTACCCGGCGCTGAGAACGGATCCTACTTTATGACCTGGGTCTACGGGGGCAAGGGCAAGGCCTACTGCGTCATCCAGATACCCAGCAAGGGCGACATGATGCAGTACAGCTATACCCCCTACGAGATCGACCTGAACGGCAAGACCGGTAGAATCTTAGGCCTGCCCTACTCGATGGGGTGGGCTGCCACCGGTGTCATTCGCGAGGGCAATCAGATATTCTTTGCCCTTGCCACATCCAATGCGGGCAATGGTATCTATAGCTACGATATGAATAGCGGCAAGTGCAACCAGAGCCCAGTCGTCAAGACTGAGTTCCCGGTATATAAAGTGGTGAAGTTGGGTAAGTAAATCATAGTAAAAGGAGGTCTACTATGGAAAGACAAGTGAGAATAAGTATTCTTTGGCTAGTGCTGATGGTGGGCGGACTAGTGCACACCGTTGTCGAGGTGATGCCGCTCTTTTGGGGAGAGAGCATCGCAGCCATGCCACAAAATGAAGCCCAAATGCACGGGATGATGGCCTTTAGCGCCTGTTTCTTCTTTGTGTTGCCAGGTCTCGGGCAGCTCTGCACTCTCTACGCCTGCAAGCGTTGGTGCGCCGTGCTGAACGCCGTACTCGCCGGGGTGATGCTGCTATTGAACACCTCGCACCCGATAATGGATCTACCCGGGGCACTTTTGGCCCAGTGGTTCATTCTGCCGCTGGTGTTCCTATTCAATGTGATCCTAATGGTCGAGGTGGTGAAAGCCTGCCGCAGGAAGGAAACGCACTCCTGCTGTGCAGCGTAAGGGTGCGCTAGGCATTCCATTGCATATATTTGGCCGGGGGCCCTGGCATGCAAGTGCCAGGGCTCACTTTTTCTGGCTGCTACTAGGCATAAGCTACGGCCTTTTCTACTTGAGACTGTTGCAAAAAAAATCTCACTAGCCTAGAGCGACCCGATTGAGGGATTAGTCATAAGAATGGGTACTTTTTTGGTGAAGTCAGATCGACCTCAGGCTCCATTTTATCCCCTCTAGGTGGTCAATCTGATCGCCTAGAGGGGGCTTTTTTAGCCTTGCGCAGTAATCAGCTGGGGCGCACGTTTGAGATTGTACGCCAACGATTCGATAAGATTCTGATAGTGGGCCTTACGAAGGCCCCGGTAACGACATCGCCCGCCATGGAATCATCGTATGATGCTGCCAAAGGTGCGTTCAATAATCCATCTCGAGGCGCTGATTAAGACATTCAATTATTTTTGGCTCGCCGTAAGGGGCTTGCCTCGTGTAGCCTTGTGCATAATACCATCCTCTAGTTGGAGCGCCTTCAAAGCGGCGCGATTCTTTTGGGAGGTATAGCCCTTGTCGGCTAAAATCAGCGTTCCTTCCGGGAGGCGCACCTTTTCAGCGAGCGGGGCGAACTGGGTCGTGTCGGATACGTTGGCCGGGGTCGTTATGACCTCTAGCACGAGTCCTTGAGAATCGGTCAAGGTGTGCTTCTTGTAGCCGTAGCGATACGCTTGGCCCTTCTTGACCCAACGAGCCTCATAGTCTACCCCTGGCTTGGTCGAGACGACCTTCTGCTGGTAGGCCTCTCCTGCCGCTTTTTCTTCATCGGTGCGCGTATCCTCTCGGTCGTCGGCGATGACTATTTGACACCCTCCGGAGGGCTTATTCGGGCTGTCCACGATGCTGGCATCCACGATGGCGCCCTCTTCGATCGTCATAATGCCGTGCCGTTGCAGTTGCTTATTGAAGAGCTTGAAGAGTTTCTCCATGATTCCTTTATCAACCAGCTCAAGGCGAAAGCGGCATATCGTACTATGGTCTGGAGACGCACTTGTGAGGTCTAGCTCGAGGAAGTCGCTCCACGATATGGAGTCGTTGATGCGCTCCTCGCCTTCTCGGTCGGGAAGCCCATACCAGGTCTCCAGGAGCAGTATTTTGAAGAGCAGGGGCGGGGGATAGCTAGGTGCTACCTTTGGGGTGATTGCCTGCTTGAGGCAATGTTTGTTGAGCGAGTGTGAGATGGGGCGTCAGTCAACGAGCTGATTGATTTGAGTCAAAAAGGGATTCCGCATCTTGTTCCGCCTATCGACAACAGCGATATCTGCGAAGGAGGGGACTTTGGTCTGTTTAATCTGGCTCATGGCGACAATGAGAATATCTGGTTTTACGATACAAAGATACTAATAATCAGTCAGATATACAATAGTTCGAGCCTATTGTGCGTGCAACAGTCTCATCGGGGAATATCTTGTAATCCCCTCTGCTCTTCTCTTTCGTATAAAGGGTGAGTATCTGCTCCGCTATCGGATGCATGGGAATCAAACTCTCCACCTCCGTTTTCTGTCTTGCCTTGCGAATATACCGCTTCCCCTCGCTGTTCGTCTCGATTTGCGAAGCTCGTAGCCCCTGTAAGTCAACAAAAGCCAAGCCCGTAAAGACCGAAAAAAGGAACATTCTTCGGCTTAGTTCTGCCCCT
>JABCPG020000085.1 GCA_013333195.2 Bacteroidia bacterium | reverse complement strand
TTGGGAGGAGTATCGCCCAAATCCTTGCACACCCACCATTTTCTGCGGCAATCTTTCGGCCCCATCCCATCGTAGATACCGCGGTTCACCGCGAATTTAATGATCGTATGGAAGCCCTCCTTCATACCGTAACTAAAATGTTTCCAGAAGCTATTCCAGCCGAACCACTGATCCTGATCGGTCTTGAATCCCCAGATCCATTCTTTGCAGGTGGCATCGTTGAAGCCATTTAGAAGCCACTTCGCGCCCACCAATTCGAACCCCTCCTGCTTCGCGGCATCGAGCGCCTTTCCGGTCAGCTCGACTACCTTTTCCCAATCAGACATCGCCTGGTATACACGCGCCGCAATGGTGTAGGCCACCGTCGTGCCCGCCCAATTATTGGTATACATCGACGGCTTAGAGGCCGCGGGATCCTTCAAATACTCCAACGCGATGTCCAGATCCTTAATTATAAAATCGTAGCACTCCTTCACCGTGGAGCGGGGCAATGCCTCAAATCCTGTGGTTTGATCGCGAAGAACAACCCCTAGGCTCGAATTGTCTCCACCCTTCACGTAGCGCTTCCCGAAGAGCTGCACGAGCTGGTGGTAAGAGTAGGCGCGCAGCAGGCGAGCCTCACCCTCAACCAGATGTCTCTGCGCATCCGTAGCCCCTTGTATCCTATCAATCTTCGAGAGAAGATTGTTCAACACCTTAATCTTATCATAGAACAAATCCCAGGCCTCCGCCACGAACGCACTCTTCTCGTTAGCCACATCGTTCCAACGGTAGTACCCCATATAGAAAGCTGGCCACGAGTTGATCACATCATCCCCATGCATGTCCAGGCGCGCGTGGAAGCCCATAGTGCCAACACCGCCATTGTACTGTACATCTTCAATATTATAAGCGTAGTCGTAGTAATTTCGCAGCACACCATTCAGCACGTGTAGCGTATTTTCATACGAGCTGAAAACCACATCGTCGGTAACAGCCGTAGGGCTATTCGTATCAAGATACTCCTTCTTGCAGCCTGTAGCCCAGAGCAAAACGAGCGCCACGGGCAGCAGCAACAGCCTATTCTTCATGACCTTTTCTCATCTAAAAGTTAAACGTTAGAGAACCAGTAACCGTGCGCGCAAACTCGTATGAGTACATCACCGGCTCACCGTCGATACTCTGCATCGGGTTCAACCCCTTGCGACGGCTAAGCAGGAAAAGATTTTCTGCCGACAAGCCCACGCGCAGCCCTTTAATCTTCAGAGGCTCCACCAAACGATTAGGGAAAGTATACCCTAATGTCAACGATTTAAGCATCAGGGCAGAACCGTCGATAAGATAGTAATCCGTGCCTCCCAGACCATTGTTTGTGTAGTCGGTCGCATTATTCCGCACGGGCACGTTGGTAACATCACCCTCTTGCTTCCACGCCTTGAGAGCGTCCTTATGCAATGGGTCCGCGCTATTCACCCGCGCCCCCATCAGCGTTGAGTACTGATAATCGTATGTGCGCCCTCCGATCTGGTAGCTAAACAGCATGCCAAAATCCACCCCGTAGGCCGTCAACGTAGTGCCAAAACCGCCATACAGCTTGGGCAGCGCGCTCCCGCTAAAATGCCGCAACGCATTTTTTTGCTCGTAAGTCCACGTGGCCTCCTCACCGCTCGTGCCAAGCGCGGTTTTCCCGTCGGGATCCTTCTCGGGATCCAACCGATAGATCGGCCGACCGTTCTTCTCGTCTACCTTTATAAACTCCCGCAAGAAGAACTCATACCGACTCTTTCCCTCCATGAGCTTGTAGCGACCCGAGATGATACCATCCTTCTTGTTTTGCTCCGGCAGCTCGGTGATGCGGTTGCGCACCAGCGTCCCATTCACGCTCACGTCCCAACGCACATTTTCCATCTGCAGCACCGTGCCCGTCAACTCAAATTCAAGCCCAAGATTCACCACTTTACCAATGTTCCTATCCTGCTTATCCAAACCAACAGACAGCGGTAGGGGGAATCCAAAAATCAGATCGCTCGAGGCCTTCGCGAAGAACTCCACCGTTCCGCTCAGCCGATTCCACAGGCTGAAATCCACCCCGAAATCGTAGCTCGTCTGCTTCTCCCAACGCAACTGCTTATTCCCAAAAATAATATCCAGCGCGGGCTGATCCACGTTTTTATCCCCCAGCTTCCAGCTATCCTTCGAGGCGTAGTAGCCAATTTCGCCATCAACGCCCGTTTGCCCTATGGAGGCCCGCAGCTTCAGAACGTTAACAATGTCCTGCACCCCCTGCATGAACGGCTCGCTGGCAAGGTTCCACGCCAAACCCGCGCTCCAGAAATGGCCGAAATGACGGTCGCTGGCGAACTTCGAACTCCCGTCGTACCGATACGAAACGGAGGCGTTGTAGCGTCCCTTGTAGCTATAGGCAGCACGCGCAAAGTAACCCTCCTTGCGGTAGGAATCCGCCCAGCTACTTATATCATTCATTTCGGAGTAGTTAGAGAACTCATCAATCTTCGCGTACGCCTCTTTCTTCTTCTGCGCGGAAAATCCGTCCGGGATATAGTCGTAATTCTCGTGCCCCAGAAGGATGTCTATCTCGTGGGCATCCGCGAACTCCTTCCGGTACTGTAGCAACTGGTTAAACGTAATCGTTTGGTAGCGATTGTATTTCTTCCTAAGAAGCCCTGACCCGGCCTGATCGCCCATCTTGCCATTGAATCGCAACTTAGAAACCTGCGAAAACATATCGTAGGCGAGGTTCATCGTGAACGTCAGCCCATCGTAAATGTTTACCCGCAGAAAGTTCCTCGAGCCAAAAACATCGGTTTTCACGCGGTTAGCATCCAAATCGGATTCCAGAATGGGGTTGTACCCATCCGACACGGTGCGGCGGCCCCGCTCGTAGTCGAACTTCTTCTCCCCGGAGGGCAAAAAGACATAGCTACCGTCGAGATTATGCTCGTGTATCGGGTAGAAAGGCGCCATCCCATTCAGGAAGTTAAATGGGTTAGACGTATAGTCCCCTAAAGACTTAGGCGATTTCTGATCGCGGTACGCGTAGGTGAGGTTTGTCCCCAGCGTAATCCACTTATTCATGTCGTAGCTAACATTCAACCGAGCCGAAAAACGGGAAAAATGGGTGTTAAGCGTGTAGCCCTTCTCATTGAGATATCCCAGCGAAACGAAGCTACGCATACGCTTGGTGGATAGTCCCCCGGTCACGGTGTACTCCTGCCGATATCCAAGGCGATACAGCGCGCCCTCCCAATCCAAGTCCTCAGGCCAGAGCAACCCCGTAATCTCTGGATTCAGCTTTCCATTCGGCGCCATGATGATCGGGAACTCGCCCGGTTGGCCGGTTAACTTCATAACAGGCGTAAAATTCTCATCGTACAAGCTTTGAATTCCGGCGAAGGGATTCTGCTTCATGAAATTGTTGTACAGCTCCTGGTTGGAACTCAACCACGCGAGGGTGGGAGAGAGCGCATTTTGCCCCGTCCGCTTCCCATTGTACAGTCCCTCGTAGAGCAGGGTCACATGGTCCTGAATGCCTAGCGTCTCGTAGCGCGACATGCCATGCATCGAAATCCCCTGCGTGGTCGTAAACGTAAAGCTCGGCTTTGCATCGCACGCGCTGCCATCTGCCCCCGCGCCGCTCTTCGTGGTGATCATAATGACCCCATTCCCCGCGGAGCTACCGTACAGCGCGGTGGATGCCGCATCCTTCAAAACGGTTAGAGACTGCACGTCCGCCATGTTGATGTTCGTGAGCGCGCCGTTGTATGGAGCGCCATCGACTATAATCAGCGGCGCAGAGCTGGCGTTCACCGACCCGATACCACGGATGCGTATCGAGGGAGCCCCGGCGCCAGGATTGCCAGAACCCGTCGTCATCTGCAGCCCCGACACAGAACCCGCCAGCGCTGAGGAGACGTTGGTGAGCGGACGTTTCTCCATCTCTTTCGATGACACCGCACCCTGCGATCCGACCAAACTCTCCTTTTTCACCGTGCCGTACGCCACTACCACCACCTGATCGATCTCCTCATTGGCCTCCTTCAGCGCAATGTTGAACGTAGTCTTTCCCGCCACAGGTACCTCTTGGGTTCTATAGCCCGTGTAGAAAAACACGAGAACGGCATCCCCGCTCGGCACGCGCAACGTGAAACGACCATCGTTATCGGTCACCGCACCGTTGCTCGTCCCCTTGATCTGCACGTTCGCCAAGGGCAGCGGCGAACCATCAGTCGCATCGGTAACCACCCCGGTTACCGTGTACCCTCCCTGCGCCTGCACAAGCCCAATGCCTGTTGCAAGCAGCATAAAAAGCAATAGTAATCTCTTCATAATTGCTACTAGTTAATATCGGTAAAAACCGTTCCTTACGGGAGGCAAGTTACATATTATTTCCCAATAAGCATCATCCGCAACCCATTTCTCCCTCTAAGAAAACTTACGCCGCTTCGCGTAGTGCCGTCCCCGCGCACAGAGCACACTAAAATAACGCCTCTCAATCGCTCCACAGCAACATCAAACCCAATTATCAGCGTTCATAATTGGGTTTGATGCGAACGGGATGCGAACGAGATGCGAGCGAGATGCGAATTTGGTGCGAATTTGGTGCGACTAAAGTGGCAGCCAATCGCTCTAAAAATCGCGCTGCGCGTCCTGCGTAAAATGTTTTGATTCTAATCTACACACAATCGAGGGGTGACTAAAAATCCAAAGCCACGACTCAACGCATCGCACCATGAGAGATGCACCGCAGCACCCGAACGCATTGCAGACCTACACGAAGCATACAGAGAGGGCGCGCATAACCATGCGCGCCCTCTCCTACCCATCTTCCGCCTTCGCGGAGCCAACAGCCGCTTACTGCCTCACAAACCGGCGGGCGACCCATTCACCCCTGCCGTTATTCAACCGCAGCATATACACCCCAGCCGGGAGCTCCGACGTGACAAGCTTTCCCCCCGCAGCAGGCAATGCGCCCGAACCAACTTGCTGCCCACGAGCGTCATACAGCTCATACCGCAGGTCCTCCCCCGCCACACTCTCCACGTGCAGCCACTCCCGGCAAGGATTCGGCGAAAGCGTCAGCGTCGCCGCCCACACAGGTTCTACCGCAGTACTCCTTTCAAAAGTCACAGAAACCGCAACGTTTCCCTCACCAGTGACCTGCCATTTCGTTGGGCTATCAGACAGCCGAGTAGCGTTGGATACAATCACCCCGCCGCTCTTTAACCGATAGCCAGGCTTCGCAACTGCCTCCACCTCAATGATTTCCAATGGCAATATCTTGCCATTCACCGCCAAGAGGCTTCCTAACCCATTTTTCACAGCCACGTCACCCATCGCGGCATCGTAATTCACCGCCACCAGCGTAACCTCCCGTGGCTGCGGATCCACACCGTCCTTTTCAAATGCCGCCGACACCGATACATCGCCCGTTCCGAGCACTCTCCAGCGAGCAGAACCTCCGATACGCTCGGCATTCGTCACCACCAGGCTATCCGCAGATGCCGTTCTCCTATAGCCCGCATTGGGTTGTACCCGAATGGTTAACTCCTGATCGAGCGCGAGCGCATCGCCCCCTTTTATCGCAACGCCGGTAGCCCCATCCGTCACCGATACCATACCCTTCTGCGAATCAAACTCCACGTTCGCCAACGTCACCGACTGCGCCACCGCCACATCGCTATAGCGCAACGTCAACTTCACCCACTCCTGACGGCCAAGCTGCGTAAGCTTGAAGGTAAGCGATTCCGCGGCTTTCTGCCCCTTCGACACGTCCCAGCCCGATACCTTCAGCTGCACCCCCTCCAGAGAGAGCGCAACCCCATCCACCTGGGAGTTCAAACCTCCATTTTCCACCTCAACCCGGGTTTGAAGCGATTTACTCACATCGAGATGCGTTGCCGCCAACAAATCGAATACCGCTTCGCTCGTAGCCACCGTTCTCTGCACCACATTCTCCGGGCGCATCGCACCCAGCTCATCAATCGCGACGTACGTAGGGAAATTCACAGCATCCTCGCAATCGGCCTTCAGGCTAAAGGTTAAGGTTTTCACCTTCCCCAGGCTGGATAGGTCAACCCAAGCCCACTCCGAGAGCGCGTAGCGCTGGGAGACATCCACCGACCTGTAATCAGCCAGAAACGCCGTGACCTTTCTCCCATTATCCGCGGTTACCGTCACGCTGTACGAATCACCCTGCTTAAAGGGGACATGCCCTCCCGTGCCGCCCGGCCCATTGTGCACCGAGCTACTGGTCCACGCGGTATTCGTAACGTAAAGTCCAGGGACATCCATCCCCTCGGCGCCCGTTAGCAACGTCACGACGGATAGATCCTTCGCTAGCTCTGAAGCGTAAAGCACGCCATAATTCGTTGTGCCGTTAGCCCCATGCCCCGCCGCGCTGCGCGCATCGTTCGCAGGATCCACAGCAACCCACTCCGTTGCAGGGTCGTTCGACACCACAAAGCCCGAGTAGTAGGTACTATTGCTACTCATAGGGAGACTAAACGATCCCGTTGTAAAGCGGATTGTGCTGCCATCCTTAGGCCCTTTCCACTGCTTACCCGCCCCTTTGAGCTGCTCGTTGAAAAATTCTTCCTCAAATCCTCCCACCAGCACCGCGGGCTGCTGCTTAGCGACCAACACATCCAGCGTCACCTCTTTCCCTTGGGCATCGGTGGCCGTCAGCTGCACCTTACATGCCTCGCCAAGCGCCTCCGTCTCGATTGACAACCCTTCGCCAAGCGGCTCTCCCCCCTCCTTCTTCCAAACGAAATTCATCGGCCACACACCGCCATACAGCACTTTTGCCTCCAGCTTCACGCGGCCTCCGGCCAGCGGAATCACCGGCACGCCAACCGGTTCCAGCGCGAGCGGCGCCGGCATCGTGGCAAACGCCACCACATCGACGGCAACACCAGAAGCCTTACTAAATCGCACCTCATGCACCTTGGCACCACGCGGGAAAGCGTAGTAACGCGCCTCCCCATTCGTGGCAGGCAGTTCCATCGTGCGCCACTCCGTGGAAATGGCATCGCGCCATTCCATCTTCAGGCTCCCCGTCGTTGCCACAATCACGCCTGGCACCTCTTCTCCGGTAGCATGAGTATTCACCGTCAGGGAAGCCTCATCGCCCCCCATCGTCCAGCCGCCCACAGCGCTCCACACGCTCAACGTTTCCGCGGATATAGCGTACCTTTTATCCCCCGCGATAAACCCATTGAACAGCTGCGTACCCTCCTTCCCATCGATACTCGGGCTGAGCTTCACGGCCCCGGTCGTGCTGAACCTGAACTCCTTCCACAAGGTGGGTTGCTCTCCCTCACTATACGTGGCGTAGCAAAGCACGTACGGAGTATTCGCCTTGAGATCCAGAAGCGGCAGCTCGCACGTTTCCAACGCCTTAATTCCCCCCACAAGCGGTAGCGCCTTGCTGTAATCAACATTAGCCAGCTCAGCCTCCGGCACCACAAGGTAGCTCATGCCACAGGCGCGCGGTGCAAGCAGCTCAGCCACGTAGGCATCGCTGAACGCACGCCTCTCCCGCGGGAATCCCGCCACCAGCACCGGCGGCTTTACCCCATCCTGCAACGTGGTGAACTCCACCCGTGCGTCCATCACATCTCCCAGCACCGACTTGACCTGCAAGAACATCACATACCCCGAGCCGGGCGAAAGGTGGGACTCCGAGAGTTTCTCAGTTTTCCGCTGCGCCAACGGCAAAGCCGTCACACTCTCCCATTCCGCCGCCGTAGGCTCAGCAGCCCCCTGCGGACGCACAACGTAGCGGCACTCACCCGGCACATTCAGCCCCACCTCCACATCGACCGCATCGTCGTACACCTGAAGCACCCGCGGCGCGCGCGGATACCAGGCTGCCTCCACCCTCTGAAATTCCAGCGCGCCCACAGTGGGCCTCTCATCCCGCTTACGCCCATCGGCATCGCGCCCTGCCCCAGCGCCCGCCACAGAATCTACCGCCTCCACCCTAAACCTATCGCCATTCAAAAGGTGCAAATCGTCAGGAAAATTCAATAGCAAGGGCCGCTCCACAATGGAATTGGCATA
>JABCPG020000084.1 GCA_013333195.2 Bacteroidia bacterium | reverse complement strand
GGGCTCGGGCGGCAGCTAGTGAAATGCGCGTCGCTCCGGCAGGGGGCGCAGGTATTCGGCTACACGGTTCGCGACCCCGAGCGGTATGGGGTGGCGGAGATCGATGCGGCGGGGCGCGTGCTTTCGCTTGAGGAGAAGCCGGTGCGCCCGAGGTCTAATTACGCCGTGACGGGTCTATATTTTTACGACGGAAGCGTTTGCGATCGGGCCGCATCGCTGCGACCCTCCGCGCGGGGAGAGCTGGAGATTACCGACCTCAATAGGCTTTACCTTGATGATGGGCTGTTGGGGTTGACGCTGCTGCCGCGCGGCGTGGCGTGGCTCGACACCGGCACCCCCGAGAGTCTCCTTCAGGCCTCAATTTTCATTCAAACCATTGAGGAGCGGCAGGGCTTGCCCGTGGCTTGCCTGGAGGAGGTGGCCTTTAGGCAGGGTTTTATTGGGCGGGCGCAGCTTGAGGAGGCCATCGAACGGCTCGGCAAGAGTGCCTACGCCACCTTTCTATCCTCTTTGATTAGGTAGCAACTCGAAAGGAAGGGAATGTATGCATTTTAGGGAAACATCGATAGAGGGGCTGTACGTGGTGGAGCCTGTGGTGTACGGTGACGAAAGGGGGTTCTTCTACGAACAGTTTCAGGCGGTGGAATTCCAGTCGCATGGACTCGTGGCGCAGTACCTTCAGGATAACTGCTCTAGCTCGCAGCGGTACACGTTGCGGGGGTTGCACTACCAGCGCGCCCCCTACGCGCAGACGAAGCTGGTGCGAGCCGTGGTGGGGAGAATTCTCGATGTGGCGGTGGATATACGCCCGGCATCGCCCACCTTTGGGAAGCACTACGCGGTGGAGCTAAGCGATACGAATCATCTTGCGCTCTACGTCCCAAAGGGGTTCGCGCATGGTTTTTTAGTCCTCTCGGATCGTGCTGTGGTAACGTATAAGTGCGATGCGCTTTGGGATAGCGCGAGCGAGGGGGGCATTGCGTACAACGATCCGGCGCTGGGTATTTCTTGGCCTCTCGATGGGGCGGTGCCGATTCTTTCGGTTAAAGATCAGCAGCACCCAACGTTGCAAAAGGCTCTCGAGGAGGGTCTTCTATGAGTGGGGTGGTCGTGACGGGCGCCTCGGGGCAGCTCGCCCAGCAGCTGAAAGCGCTGGGCGTTGAGCGCAGGGGATGGCGTTTTTTTTCCCGCGAGGAGTGGAACGTAGTCTCCTACGATGATGGGAGGCGCGTGGTGGAGGCATTGCGCCCTTCGGTGGTGGTAAACTGCGCGGCCTATACGGCGGTGGATAGGGCGGAGCAGGAGCCGGATGCTGCCTATCGGGCCAACGCGATGGGTCCTCAGATGTTGCGACGGGTTAGCGACGCGCTAGGGGTTCGGATACTCCATATATCCACGGATTACGTGGCGGGGGATGGGCGCGCCGCGCCGCTGCGCGAGGTGGACACCGTGGCGCCGCGGGGGGTCTACGCGTTGTCGAAGCGTGCCGGCGAGGAGGCGTTGCTCGATTCCCCCCGCGCCATCGTGCTGCGGACCGGGTGGCTCTACTCTACGTATGGAAAGAATTTTTTCCTTACGATGGCGCGGCGGGCGCTTGAGGGAGTCGATTCGAGCGTGGTGAACGATCAGGTTGGCTGCCCAACGTGGGCGGGTTTCCTCGCCGGGGTGATTGTGGAGATAGCTAAGAGGGAGGAGTGGCGCGCCGGCCTATACCATTGCAGCAACGCGGGCGTGGCCTCGTGGTACGACTTCGCGTGCGCCATATACCGGGCGTTGGGAGGGAATGGATGCGTGGCGCCTATCCCCTCCGCGGAGTATCCGCAGCAGGCGTCGCGCCCCGCGTTTAGCGTGCTCGATTGCAGAAAGATAGGGTTAATATACGGTGTTAAGATTCCGCATTGGCAGGATTCCCTGATGGCGTGCGCGGAGGAATTTCGTCGGGGCGGCGCAACGATTAAAATGTAGAAGAGATGTCAGGTCAGATTCCGGATGATATTGTGCAGGAGGTGAAGGAGTGGTTGGGGTACGACTACGATCCGCAGACGCGGGAGGCTGTAGGTTGGCTCGTGGAGAATGACCCTGTGGGCCTGCGGGAGAGCTTCGCGCGGCGGTTGGCATTCGGCACGGGCGGCATGAGGGGGTTGATGGGCGTAGGGCCTAATAGGCTCAATATATATACCGTGGCGGCGGCAGCGCAAGCGGTGGCATCCTACTTGGGGGCGGTGTACACCGATGGGCGTGAGCTGCGGGCGGTGGTGGCCTACGATAGCCGCAATAATAGCCAGCGATTTGCGGAGACGTGCGCCGAGACGCTGGCTGCCAATGGGGTACGGACCTATCTATTCGATGGGGTGCGCCCTGTGCCCGAGCTGAGCTACGCGGTGCGCGTCTTGCGCTGCCAGGTGGGGGTTACCATCACCGCGTCGCACAACCCGAAGGAGTACAACGGATTCAAGTTGTACTGGGCGAATGGTGGGCAGGTGGTGGCGCCGCACGACGCGGGGGTAGTCGCCGTGATGGGGCGCATCACGAAGTTTGAGCATGTGAAGCGGGGCGGTGAAAAGAAGCTTATCATCCCGGTGGGGGAGGAGCTGGATGAGGTTTACCTCAATCTTCTTATGGGGTATGATTTCACGCCGGAGCTACGCTCGGCGCGGGCTTCGTTGAAGGTGGTATACACCCCGATCCATGGCGCGGGGACGCGTTTGGCACCGCTCTTGCTGAAGCGTTTGGGCTTCGCGCAGGTGTCGGTAGTATCGAAGCAGAGCCTCCCCGACGGGGAGTTTCCCAGCGTGACCTCGCCCAATCCGGAGGATGCCGCGGCGTTGGCCCTGGCGGTGGAGCAGGCGCAGAGCGCGGGTGCTACGCTGGTGCTCGGCACCGATCCGGATGCCGACCGCGTGGGAGCGGCCGTGGCGGATGGGCATGGCGCATTTGTGCATTTCGATGGGGAGCAGATTGGGCTGCTGATGGCCAATTACGTATTGACCATGCGCCGGCGGGCCAAATGCATATCAAAAAAGGATTACATGGTGCGCACCGTGGTTACCACGCCGCTCATCGATGCCCTGGCACGGAGCTTTGGGGTAGAGACCTACGCGGTGCCAACGGGTTTTAAATACATCGCGGCGCTCATTGATGCGATGGGGCCCACTAAGAATTTCCTGATGGGTATCGAGGAGAGCCACGGCTACCTCGTTGGGAGCGAGCTGCGCGATAAGGATGGGATTCAGGCGTGCGGCATCTTCGCGCAGCTGGCCGCGTGGGCGGCGAGCCGTGGGTGTTCGCCGCTCGACGATTTGGATGCGATTTATAGGCAGGTTGGGTTCTCGCGTAGGGCGCAGCGGTCTAAGGTGCTTACGGGCATCGAGGGCCAACGCGCCATAGCCGATCGCATGGCGGCGCTGCGCCGTGAGCCGCCGGTGGCGTTGGCGGGTGAGAGGGTGGTTGAGGCGCTAGATTTTCTCGCCCTTCCCACCACGCGTAGGCCTGCGAAGGAGGGATCGTTGGTGCTAATGAACCCTTCGGATACGCTTCAGTATATTACTGATAGCGGGTCCATCGTTACGGTGCGCCCCTCAGGCACGGAGCCGAAAGTAAAGTACTACGCCACGGTGCGAATGCCGTACGAGTCGTACGAAAAGACGTCGCTCGAGGCGGAAGCGCGCGCGCATGCCCTTATTGATGCGTTGGAAGGCTAAGTTGAAAAGTTGAGTTACGCGGTGTGATACCCTATGGATGAGCTATGTTTCGCAACCATTTTTCGAATGCATTAGCGCACCTGGAGCGTTTGCCCAGCGCGGCGCTGCTGGTGTTTAGCGGTGAGAGCCTGCTGTATATATCGCCCAGCCTCGCGGAGCAGCTCGGTTACAAGGGAGCATCGGCCCCTAAGGAGAGGGCCCAGGCGGACTGGGGCAGGCTGCATGAGGCACTTCTCGGCTCGGGTTGCGTGCCGCATATGCGCTTGATGCTCCGCGGAAGGAATGGGGAGCGTGTGGGGGTGGATGTGTACGCCGCGTATTCGGAGG
>JABCPG020000083.1 GCA_013333195.2 Bacteroidia bacterium | reverse complement strand
GAGAGTGCCCCTGGGGGTAAACGTGCAGTACGTGCAGGGGGTGGGGTCGTTCCGGACGTTCGATGAGTTCGCCCGATTCTCCTACGGGAGTGACCGTTGGAACGTTTCTACGCGCATGGTGTACTCCTCGTCGCCCAATGATTTTCCGTACACGAACCATGATAAGAAAGAAAACATCTACGATAGCGAGAAACGAATTGTGGGGCAGTACCATCCGCGGGAGCGGAATAAATCGGCTTCGTTCAAGGATTTCCACGCGCTTCAGGAGGTGTACTACGACACCCGTAAAGGAGATAGAATGGGAGTAAATGCGTGGTTTTTAAATATCAACCGCGAGCTGCCCATGCTTACCACGGATTACGGCGCGAAGGCCGAATTTGAGAATCGTCAGCGTGAACGTACCTTGCGAAGCGTTCTTTCGTGGGACCATTTCGGCACGAACTGGCGGGTAAGCGCCAAGGGGGGGTATGTTTACACCTGGATGGCCTACGATTATAGCCGTGCGGTTTCGTCGGGAACTTGGGCAGTAATGACGAGGTCACGCAGCCAGATTAACACCCTCTACGGGCAAGCGCAGGGGGAGTGTAATCCGTCCAAGTCATGGTTCTTTTCGCTTTCAGTGGCGGTACATCAGCATTTTGTGACCAGCAAGGATAAAAATGTGATTTTACGGGATGGGGGGCGAGCCATTGTGGGTTACGACAAGGCGCGTGTAGAGCTTTCCGGGTTGGCGACGGCAAAGTGGCAGCCGTTTGACCGGCTCGGCATGTCGCTGGTTCTGCGTGAAGAGATGTACGGCAGGGAGTGGGCGCCCATAGTGCCGGCTTTTTTCATCGATGGGGTCATTTCGGAGTGGGGGAATCTGACGGCTAAGGCGTCGGTATCGCGTAACTATCGCTTCCCTACGCTTAACGACCTTTACTTCTTGCCGGGAGGTAATCCAGACCTTAAGAAAGAAAGCGGATTGTCCTACGATGCGGGTTTGAGCTGGCTTTTCAGCCGTGCGGACCTCTATCAGATTAAAGGCAGCGCGAGCTGGTTCGAGTCGTACGTTGACGATTGGATACTTTGGTTGCCCACGGTAAAAGGTTTTTTTTCTCCACGCAACGTCAAGCGGGTGCATGCGTACGGTGTGGAGTTGCAGATGAGTGGTTCGGTGCAGTTTCCCCATGCGTGGCGGCTAGATTTCAATGGGACTTACGCCTGGACGCCTTCGATAAACGTTGGCGAGAAGATGTCGGTGGCGGATAGGTCGATAGGGAAGCAGTTGCCGTATGTGCCGGAGCATTCGGCATCAATAACAGGGCGTCTTGCCTGGCGCGGGTGGGGGTTTCGCTATAAGTGGGCATACTACTCTCGGAGGTACACCATGTCGAGCAACGATTTCAGCTTTTCCGGCCATCTTCCCGACTACTTTATGAGCAATGTTTCCCTAGAGGGACTTATCCCCTTTAGGCTGTTAGATTTACAGCTAAAGCTGGCGGTGAATAACCTATTCAATGAGGACTACCTCTCCGTGCTTTCGCGTCCTATGCCGGGGATAAACTTTGAGCTATTTGCAGGGATTACGCTGCGGCTGTGGAGACGCAGCTAGTTGAAAAGGGATGCGTGCTGCGGGAGGCTGAAGTTGCAGTGCGCCTCTTTGAGATTAGTCTATGTCGACCTGTTCGTACCTAATTGCGCACATTGGTTTTGAGGGCATAGGTTTGCGTCTTTCGTTTTTGCGGAAGATGGAGGTAGTTGCCGCTAATGACTATTGCACTAGGCTCGCACTGCCGAGGTGTGAAGAACCACCTCGCCGGGGTTTAGCATGGCGTTGATGAGGTGAATCCATTCGAAAGCGTAAAGGTCGGTTGCGATCATGGGGATGGGTTGCACGGTGCGTTCGGCCAGCAGTTTTTGCCGTTTGGTACCGGCTAAGAGCGTTGATTCAGGCGTGTAAAGCGTGTTATGCCGCTCCACGATGATGTTAGTGAACGTGGTGTCTGTGGGTTGTTCTAGGAGCGTGAAGAGAGGTTCTACGCCGGGCGGGAGAGGGGATTTAAAGCTGTTTAGGCGGTCCCGATTCGCCCATTTTTTGCAGTAAAAATTTTCAGCAATAGGGGTTAGAAGGAGGGTTTCGATGCGCGGCGCGATGTAGGGTACAATTTGGATTCGCTCGATGCCGTGCGAAGAGTAGGTGATGGATGCGCGCCATCGGCCTGACGTTGCGCCTAGCCTGGAGGCTTCGCGAAGGATGTCGTTCACCATTAACGCGATGGGAAATGCTAGTTCTAACGATTGCTTAACCCTCGCTTCGTGGTATGCGACGTTTAGCACGCTGCCGTCCAGGAGGCAGAAAGTTTCAAGTAGCGATTGCATAGCATTACGATTGCAGGAGATAGATTTTTTCGATTACCTCACGATACTCCATATCCATTCGACTATTGATGGTGATTCCGCCACCGGAATGGTAAAATTTTTGGCCGCATTTGTCCTCGCAAATAAATCGGATGAGCACGGCGGAGCTGACGGAGTTTCCATTGTAGTAGCCAAAGACTCCGCAATAGAATCCGCGCGGAGTCCCCACTTCCGCGGCTGCGATAAGTTTTTGGGTTTCTTCCCTAGGCGCACCGAGGATGGAGCCTGCAGGGAGCATGCGATCAAAGATAGTGCCGATACGCTTCTGCCATGCGCCTGGGATGGTGCCGCATATTTCGGAGCTAACCTGGTATAGCTTCCTGCCCTGCTGCGTAGGAATTTCAGTGAAGAATCTAAAGCGCTTTACGTGGACGTTTTCGGCTACGCCGCTGAGGTCCCGACGGAGGAGGTCGACGACAGCGCAATGCTCAGAGGTTTCTTTGTAGTCGTTGAGGATGCTGCTGGGCGCGCCTGGGGTGTCGCTGGCGATGGTTCCCTTCATTGGGGCTGTAGAGATAAGGCCGTCGCGCGAGATATTAACAAATTGCTCTGGCGAGAAGCATACGAACGGAATGCTAGGAACGTAAAGCTGGTATGGCGCCGTGGTGGAGAATAGGATTTCTTTCAGGCTGATAGGGGTTTCTATGGGGGTACGCACCGTGAGATTAGCGAGTAGGGAGAGCCCCTTTCGCATGCCATCCTGGATGGTTGCGAAACGTTTTGCATACTCCTCGATTGGGATTGGTTTTTTGTGTAAGGGCACGCGATGCGTATTGGTTGGGAGGAGTCTATCAGCGATGTTGGTGCATTCCGCGATACGGAATAGAACTTCTGTCTGCTCGAGGGGATTCTCGATGAATAGGCCGTGTTGCTGCTCGTAGTCCAACGCAAAGAGGAAGGGGATTCCTCCATACCCGGCGCGATTCATGCATTCGATTACATTCTGGTAAGGTTGCGTATGTTCCATGACATTATTTCGACTAAAACGGAGAGGTATACGACATTTTCCCCATTATATTTTTTGATCCAACGATGAGGCGAGAGGGGTAAGCGGTCCGCGCAACCGATTGCACCTGAGCAGCGTTAAGGTTTCATGATGTGGGGCGTAGCGCATCAGTACGTCCGTGGGCTGCCATTCATTCCCTACGCGTGGAGCAGATTCCAACCCTCCCTACAAACGCGAAGTTAGCGCGGCTACGCGGACAGAACAAGTTGCGCGCATGGCTCTACGCAAGAGGGGTTGACGAGTTCAGTGCGCTATGGCATTTTGGCAAGATTGTAATCTGGAAGGAGATTAGGGAAGATGTGGTTTTGTTGCGGAGATGGGGAGTTATACAGGA
Source organism: Bacteroidia bacterium (assembly GCA_013333195.2). GTDB lineage: Bacteria > Bacteroidota > Bacteroidia > Bacteroidales > CAJPTX01 > Bacteroides_D. The sequence goes on along the minus strand of JABCPG020000083.1, from coordinate 27,544 downwards.
TTGAAAATAGGAGGCAGATGCGAACAGGTATTTCTGACTGAAAGGCTTGTATATATGTCCGAGAGTGCGGGAGGATTGCGCTAGCTACTCGAGGTGCGCAAATTTGAATACTAATTATTACCTTTGCCTTTGCCGCTAGGAAGAGCGGAGGGCGGAGACGGTGGCTAACAAATAAAGATCCTAGGAGAAGGAATGGCAGAGCGTAGCGAACAAGAATTGCAGAGGATTGCGTCATTACAAGCGTTGCGGGACCTTGGGATAGACCCCTACCCGGCGGCGGAGTATAGGGTGACACATAGCGCGTCTGGGGCGTTAGCGGATTTTGATAGACTATCGTCGAGTCGTGAGAAGGTGCGCATCGCGGGGCGTATTCGGTCCCGACGCATCATGGGGAGTGCCTCATTTATGAGCGTGCAAGATGAGTCGGGGCAGCTACAGGTGTACGTGCGTCGCGATGAGATATGCCCTGGAGAGGACAAGACGCTGTACAACGTGGTGTTTAAGAAGCTATTGGATCTCGGAGATATTGTAGGTGTGGAGGGTTATCTGTTCACTACGCAGACGGGCGAAAAGAGTTTGCACGCGGAGTCGTTGACTGTGCTCGCGAAGTCAATACGGCCGTTGCCTGTGGTAAAAGAGAAGGATGGAAAGACCTTCGATGCGTTCACCGATGCAGAGCTTCGCTACCGCCAACGGTATTTGGACCTAGCGCTCAACGCTGAAACTCGCCAGACATTCCGGAAACGGCAACAGATTATTGATACGATTCGTGCGTTCTACAATGAGCATGGGTACTTAGAGGTGGAGACACCCATACTTCAGTCTTTGCCGGGCGGGGCGAGCGCGCGGCCATTCATCACGCACCACAATGCGCTTGATATACCGCTTTACCTTCGCATTGCGGATGAGCTGTATTTGAAGCGTTTGATAGTAGGGGGGTACGATGGGGTGTATGAGTTTGCCAAAGATTTCCGTAACGAAGGGATGGATCGGACGCATAATCCGGAGTTTTCCATGGTGGAGATATACGTGGCGTATAAGGATTACTTCTGGATGATGGATTTTACGGAGCGAATGCTGGAGCGCACGGCGCTTGCGGTGCATGGCTCGACGGAGTTTACGAGCGGAGGGCATACGATTAGCTTCAAGCGGCCCTTCCGACGGCTGACGATGCGTGATGCAATTAAGGAATACGCAGGGGTAGATATCAAGGGGCTTGGGCTGGAGGCGCTTCGAGAAGCGTGCCGCGCGAGAGGCGTAGAGATTGATGCGACGATGGGAGAAGGGAAGCTGATCGACGAGCTATTCGGCGCGACGTGCGAGGAGCATTTGGTGCAACCGACCTTTTTAATAGACTATCCGATAGAGCTTTCCCCTTTATGCAAACGCCATCGAGATGATTCGGAGCTGACGGAGCGTTTCGAGCTTTTCGTGAATGGGCATGAGCTGTGCAATGCGTATAGCGAGCTAAACGATCCGCAGGACCAGTATGAACGTTTTAGAGAGCAAATGGAGCTGGCTGCCAAGGGGGATGAAGAGGCGATGCGCATCGATCACGACTACATTCGAGCGATGGAGTACGGCATGCCCCCTTGCTCTGGCATGGGAATAGGAATCGATCGTTTGGTGATGCTACTTCTGGATAAGCCGTCGATTCAAGATGTGCTGCTGTTCCCGCAAATGCGGCCGGAGCCGCGCGTTGCCCGCGATGATGACGAGGCGTTTAAGGCTGTTGGCGTGCCGTCGGAGTGGATTGTGGCACTTCGAGCGTTGGGGTTCAACACGGTGGTGTCACTGCGCAGCGCTAAGGTAAATAAGTTGCTAAATGACCTTCGGAGCTACGCGAAGAAGAACAAGCAAACGTTGCCGGCATTGACCGTGGAGGCTCTGCAAGCGTGGGGGGTACAGGAGTAAGGGATTCGTTTAGACGCCGAGAAGATGGTGTAAGATTTGTAGGAGAGGGGCTATAAGGGTAGCCATAAAAGAGGAGCAGATGAAGAAAAGGGTAGTGGGATTGCTAGCGGTGGTGCCGTTGCTGCTATTGGGAGGGCGTGCGTACGGACAGGCCGCCTCGGTGCGAAAGGCGGATAAGCTATTCGCGGCGGGAGGGTATTTCGATGCGATAGCTCCGTATAAGGATGGGTTGGAGACGGTGCCTGCACAGCTGCTTGGTGAGTACCTGTTTAAGATAGGGGAGTGCTACCGCATGACGGGGAATCCGCAGCAGGCGGAGGTATGGTACACAAAGGCGATAGCACGGGATTGCAAAGATGCGCGGGTGCATTTGTACCTAGGTCAGGCGTTGCTACAAAATGAGAAGTACGACTTGGCGCGGTCAGAATTTGAGGCGTATAAGGCGTTGGCACCCACGGATAAACGAGCGGATAATGGGTTGCAGTCGATAGATTTGGCGCAGGCGTGGCAGGAATCCCCCTCTGGGTACATCGTGAAGCATGTACCGGTTCTCAACTCGAAGCAGGATGACTACAGCCCGATGTATGGGTCGAAAGATTACCGCACGATGCTGGTGACGAGTAGCCGGGATAACGCAACTGGAAAACGAATCCATGAAGGGACGGGCAATAAGTTTTCGGATATATTCGTTACGTTGAGCAACGGGGAAGGGCGCTGGAGCAAGCCGAAGCCTCTCGAGGGGGAGATCAATACGGATGCAGAGGAAGGCACTCCGAGCTTTAACGGAGACTATACGCGTATGTACTTCACGCGGTGCAAGATGTCGAAAAAGGGCAAGCAGGGGTGCCAGATATATGTAGCCCCACAAACGGGTCGCGGGTGGGATAATGCGACAGTGGTTGCGCTGGCGGCAGACACAATGGTAGTGGCGCACCCGGCCATAACGGCTGATGATTTGACCCTCTATTTCACGGCAGATTTACCGGGCGGTTTTGGGGGATTGGATATTTGGAAGGTGACGCGTAGTAGTCGAGATGGTGCTTGGAGCGAACCGATAAATTTGGGAAATAAGATAAATACCGAGGGTGATGAGTGCTTTCCGTACGTTCATCAAGATGGGACGCTATATTTTTCGTCGAATGGGCAGGCGGGCATGGGAGGTCTTGATATTTTCAAGGCGCGCGAGAAGAGCGATACGGGGTGGGAGATTGAGAACATGCGTTACCCGGTGAATTCGCCGAGCGATGATTTTGGTGTTACGTTTCAGCGCGAGCGAGAGGAGGGGTTTTTTAGTTCCCGGCGGAAGGGAGGTCGGGGCGGAGATGATATATACTGGTTTAGATTGCCGCCGCTGGAGTTCAATTTGGTTGGAGAGATAATGAATGAAGACGCATCGGCAGGTTTGGCGAACTCAGAGGTGCGTCTCGTGGGGAGCGATGGTAGCATTCAGACGGTGCGGACGGATGCGAAAGGGAAGTTCAAGGTGCAATTAAAACCGTCGACGGACTACGTAGTAGTATCGAAGAACAAAGATTTTCTGAATGGTAAAGGAAAGATAAGCACGAAGGGGAAAACCGCGAGCGAAGACTTATACACAAAAGTGAAGATGACGGCGAAGACCGCGACGGTGGTGCTGCCAAATATTTTCTTTGATTTTAATAGCTGGGAGTTGAAGCCGGAGTCGGTGGCGTCGCTTGAGCGGCTGGTGGAGATACTGAATGATAACCCGACGGTGGTGATGGAGATAGGGGCGCATACGGACAGCCGCGGCCAGGTGGAGTATAATCAAAAGCTTTCCCAGAATCGAGCCCAGGCTGTGGTGAATTTTCTTAAAGAGCATGGAGTGGATTTGCGGCGTCTGCGCGCGCGCGGGTACGCGCAGAGCGTACCGTTCGTGGTGACCCCCGAGCTGCATGCGGTGTGCGATTACCTACCGGTGGGGCAGCCGCTCGATGATGCGTTTATAAACAGTTTGCAGGACGATACGCAACGTGATGCTGCCAATGGTGCGAATCGGAGAATAACATTCCGAGTAGTTAGCGATGACTATAAGGGGAAATAAGCTGGGGATAGATCAAAAAAAGGATCTTGCCAAATGGAAGAGACGAGAACAAGACGAGTTTTTTTGCTTCTGATGGTGGTGGTGCTCTTGGTGTGGTGGTGCGGAGTGAGTAGCGTGTCGGCGCAGAAATTCTACCAGTGCCAGGATGGGGAGACCCCGCAGGTGAAGGTGTGGGCGGCAGAGACGGAGGAGGAGGCGGATTTTTTGGCTTTTTTTGTGTATGATTCGGGAGAGCTTGGTCGTGCCGGCGTGGTGATGCAGGTGCCTACAGCGGCAGAAGCGGATTTTACGCTTTCGTTCGTGGATTCGAAGGAGGAGGCGATGTTTTCCCTGTGGATAGTCGAGGCGCCGGATCGTGCGGGTTGGCAGCATCCGGAGAAGGCTTCTGTGCTGGAGCCCTATTTAAAAAAGCAGAAGTGAGAAGAGATGGGTGAAGAGTCGCTGAGCGGAGGGCGCTACGGCGCGCGAGGAGTATCCGCGTCGAAGGAAGAGGTGCATGAGGCGATTGCGAAACTAGACAAGGGGCTATTTCCCCGATCGTTTTGCAAGGTTATGCCGGATCTGCTTGGAGGAGACCCGGCATGGTGCGTGGTAATGCATGCGGATGGGGCTGGCACGAAGTCTTCGCTGGCGTACGCATACTGGCGCGAGACGGGTGATTTATCGGTATGGGAGGGTATTGCGCAGGATGCCATAGTGATGAACCTAGATGATTTGCTATGCGTAGGGATATGTGATAATATTCTTCTTTCCTCAACGATTGGTCGGAATAAGCGGTTGATACCAGGGGAGGTTATAAAGGCTCTGATAGAAGGTACAGAGGCGGTGTGCGCGCGGCTGCGGGAGTACGGAGTGAATATAGAGTTGACCGGGGGTGAGACTGCGGATGTGGGAGATTTGGTGCGGACGGTCATAGTGGACAGCACGGTGGTTTCGCGCGCAAGGCGAAGCGATATAGTTCGTAACGATGCGATACGGGCAGGCGATGTGGTGGTGGGTTTGTCATCGTTTGGGCAAGCGAAGTACGAGAGCCGATACAATGGAGGTATGGGGAGTAATGGGCTTACGTCGGCTCGGCACGATGTGTTCGGCAAGTGGGTTGCCGAGAGGTATCCTGAGACGTACGACAGCGAGCTACCAAAAGAAGTGGTGTATTGCGGGAGCCAGAAGTTAACGGATCGGGTGGCGGGGCTTTCGTTAGATGTGGGTCAGCTGGTGCTTAGCCCAACGCGGACGTATGCGCCGGTGTTTCGAGAGCTTCTTCCCGCGTTGCGGGGGCGAATACATGGATTGGTGCATTGCTCTGGGGGAGCGCAGACTAAGATATTAAATTTTTTAGATGCGGGAGTCTGCGTGGTGAAAGACAATCTATTCGATGCGCCGCCCCTATTTCGTTTGATACAGCAAGAGAGCGGGACGCCGTGGCGCGAGATGTACCAGGTGTTCAATATGGGGCATCGGATGGAGGTGTACGTGTCGGCGGAGGATGCGAGCGAGGTAGTACAGATCGCGGAGCGCTACGGGGTGGCGGCAAGGGTGGTGGGGCGCTGCGCGGCGTGCGAAGGCGGGGCGCAGGTCGTGGTGCGTAGCGAGTTTGGTGAGTTCAGCTATAAACGGTAGCGCGTAGGGCGTTGGACGTGCTGGAGATTTCCACGTACCCAGAATGAATCGGTGTTGTTTTTTGGTTTCTATTGCTGTGGAGCTTCGTGCAGCGAAAAGGTGTGCGTTAGCGCACGGGGATGATTCCGAAGGGGGCTAATGAATTGCCATGTAACGCCTACCTGTATTTTTTTCCTTCATCAAGGAGAATGCTGATGTAGCTGTTGTATCGAGAGGGAGCGATGAGTCCCTCGTCAAGGGCTTGCACCACCGCGCAGCCGGGTTCGCGGAGGTGTAGGCAACCGGGAAAACGGCATCGTGCGGAAGCGGAGAAGATTTCAGGAAAGAAGTGCGAGACCTCGTCCCGTTGAAAATCGATAACGCCAAATCCTTTTATACCAGGGGAATCGATAACAAAGGTGTTTTCAGCGAAGGGTAGTTCGAAGGCTTCGCAGAAAGTGGTAGTGTGTCGTCCGCGGTTGCTATTGCTAGATATGGGTGCAGTTCGGAGCGAGAGCTGTGGCGCGATAGCGTTGAGGAGCGAGCTTTTCCCGACCCCGGACATGCCGGCGAATAATGTAGTTTTTCCCGCGATGCGCTGTTTTAGGCAATCAATTCCTTCGTTCGTGTTAATAGATGAATTCAATACGGGGTATCCTGCAGTGCTATAGATAGCATCGAGGTTTACGCTATCTGCTGCTTCTTTCTCTAGCTCTACATCGCATTTGCTGTGTACAATAATGGCTGGGATGCCGTATGCCTGCGCAGTGGCCAGAAAACGGTCGATGAACTCTAGGGGAGTGGCGGGGGCCACGAGATTAACTACAAGGGCCACTAGGTCAAGGTTGGCCGCGATGATGTGAGATTCTTTAGATAGGTTAGAGGCGCGCCTGACGATGTAGTTTTTTCTGGGTAAAATGGAATCGACAGCGTATGCCACTTCGCCTGATGGGGTGGGGGGTGAAGAGACGGTCACGAAGTCGCCCACGACGATAGGATTAGTGGCCCGCGCCCCCTGCAGCCGAATGCGCCCCCTGGCCCTGCATGTGATGGTGTCGCCCAGCGGAAGGATTCGCACGGTGTACCAGCTACCGGTAGCCTTTAAGACGAGCGCGGTGCGAGAGGTTGCCGAGCCTTGAGGTTCATTGGTTGGAGCTACCACTGAAAAAAGAATTTATGGCGTTGCAGCGTGCGGTGATATTGATATCGTGTGACTTTTCCCCGAGCGAAGCGAGAGCTTGGAGCATGGAGAGGTGCCGTGAGATATCGTAGGTTAGTAGATTTATTTTGCTGCTGCTCAACGAGTTGAAATATTGCTGGTACTGTTCTTCGTAGTCAAGAAATTGCGTAAGGAGCGAATCGGCTACGCGAGATGCCCTGGCATCATAGAGGAGGTCGATTTGATAGAGCGTGGCGAAATCATATTCGTACTGGGGGTGGGGCATGAGCCGCAGGCTTTTCTCAATTACTTCGATGCATCTGGCAGAGTCGCCCTCACTGAAGAGCTGGCGAGCAAGGCGTACGAAGATATTTCGAGTATCAACTACCTGTACGTTGCGTTTGATGTCGTAGCTAACGAATTGGTTAGGATCTCCCATGTTTTTCCAATCGAACTGTACCATGAGACGTTTATAGAGCGAGTCGGAAATGATGCGACCGGGTTCTAATCGATTTTGAGGTTTGCTGCGTATTGGCACGAGCCGATAGGCGAAGCCATCAAGCTGCATGAATTCCGCAAGACCGACATCTGCGTCGGTATTGACCGAGGAGAAGTAGATAGGCCGTTCCCAGTTGTTGTTCGCGATGATGTCGAGCACAATCATCGTGTTTTTCCCGATATGCGATCCGGGGAGAGAGAAGGAGATGTGACTGGGTAGACCAACAGTATCTTGGGGACGAAGCGTTCCGGAGCGTATCAGTGCGTTTCTGTCGGTTGGGATGGTGAGCTGTCGACAAGGGATGTAGCTGATTGGGGGCTGGCCCGGCGAAGAGATTTGCTGGGCATCATTAGCGATAAAATTCACTACGTCCTTTAAGGGGAAAGCCTGTTTAAGCTGGTCGAAGATATAAACGATGTCCCTCGTTCCCTGAGCATATTTATCGCTTTCCATGGAGATGGGGAGCGGCGCGGATTCGTAAGTGCGTCGTTTCATGAGGTCGATGTACCAATCGATGCCTAGGAGGCTGAGATTGCACACCCGTACGTCGCGACGGATGCCCTCGACCTCCTGCAGATACCATAGGGGGAAGGTGTCGTTATCGCCTGATGTGAACAGGATTGCGTTTGGTGCGCAGCTGTTAAGATAGTTGAATGCGTAGGAGCGGGTGTGATATCTCCCGCTGCGGTCGTGGTCGTTCCACCCCTGGGCGGCCATAAGTGCTGGGATAGAAAGTAGGGCAAGGGTTGCCAGCGAAGCGGCTGTGATGGGTTTAAGATGCTTTTGCAACTGCTGGACCAGCCATAGCACAGCGAGGCCGATCCAGATGGCGAAAGCGAAGAAAGAACCCACGTAGGAATAGTCTCGTTCGCGCGGTTGCAACGGGGTTTGGTTGAGATACACCACGATGGCAATGCCCGTGAGGATGAACAAGAGGCCCACGATGAATGCATTCTTGGGGTCTTTTTTTACATGGAAAAAGAGGCCGAGGATGCCGAGAATGAACGGGAGAAAGAAGAAACGATTGTAGGCTGGTTGCTCGTTCATATCATCGGTGAGAAAATGGCGGTTGCCAAGGGCGATGGCATCAAGAGGAGGGATTCCGGAGAGTGAATTTCCGTGGAGGAGTTCGCCGGTAGGGTTTTGGTAATCATCCTGACGCCCCACGAAGTTCCATAGGAAATAGCGCCAGTACATATGCCATGACTGGTAAGAAAAAAAGAATTTAAGGTTCTGCGCAAACGAAGGGACAGGTGTATTTTGCGCGGCACCATCATTCCCTACCGTCGGAATAGTTCTTTTCGGTTGGCCGACCCATGCTTTATACTCCCGCACATGCGGTTGTTGCCAGCTGTACATGCGAGGGAAAATGGTTTCGAAGCGGGGGTCGTAGGTAAAGTCGACGCTCGAGGCGATTCTTTCGTACCTGCCGTGTCGCTCCGTCCAACTGAAGAGGTCGTGCTGCCCGGTTACCGGCGCTGAGAAGTATGGGCCATAGAATAAAGGGCGATTGCCGTACTGCTCTCGGTTAAGGTAACTTTGCAGGGCGAAGACATTTGAGGGGCTGTTTTCATCGATTGGGGGATTCGCCTCTGAGCGGATGATGAGTGAAGCGTATGAAGAGTAACCGAGTGAAATGACAAATAGGCAAATAGCGGCAGTATTGAGGGTTGGTTTTTTCTTTCGCTGCGAGTACCAGATGATGGCAATTAGCGATGTCGAGAAAAGGAGTAGGAAGAAGATAGCACCGCTCTGTAACGGCAGATGTAGGTCGTTGACGAATAGGAGTTCGAACCATCCGGCTAGTTTCGGGAGGCCTGGAATAATACCATAGAGTACGGCGCAGAGGACGAGGATTGAAACGAGGAGTGCCTTAAGCAGTCCCATCCAGGAAAAAGTATATTTTCGATAATAAAATATGAGGGCGAGTGCCGGGATTGTGAGTAGATTGAGAAGGTGAACCCCGATAGAGAGGCCCATAAGGTAAGCAATGAGGATTAGCCAGCGGCTTGAATGCGGCGTGTCGGCCTGCTCTTCCCATTTTAACATAGCCCAAACCACGATGGCGGTAAAGAGGGAGGAGAGGGCATAGACTTCAGCCTCTACGGCAGAAAACCAAAACGAGTCGGAGAATGCGTAGGCGAGGGCGCCCACGGAGGCTGCGCCTAGAATGGCGATGGTTTGAGCGCTTGTTGGTTGGGTGTTTCCTGCGAGCAGAATGCGCCGCGCGAGATGAGATAAGATCCAGAACAAGAATAGCACTGTAAATGCGCTTGCGAGTGCAGAGATGGAGTTGATTGCAAGCGCGACGTACTGCGTTGAGGGGGCGAAAAGCGATGCGATGCGCCCGAGCAACATGAAAAGCGGAGCTCCGGGGGGATGCCCGACCTGGAGCTTGAACGCGGTAGCGATGAACTCACCGCAGTCCCAGAGGCTTACAGTGGGTTCGAGCGTAAAAAGATAGGTAGCAAGGGCCACAGCGAAAGAGAGCCATGCTACTAAGTTATTGTATAAACGGAATGTTTTCATTCAAGTTGCGAGTTCGTGGGGTACCTTGGAAAGGTGTACCCAGACGAGACGGCGCGAAGTTATGAAATTAAAGTGAAAGAAATGGTTGAGGGAGAGAGGAAAGCGTTAGCAGGAGGAGTGACGAAATGGGGTTGTACTGGGACAAGAGGTTATGTTTTAATTGCGTGAATGTATGGTGCCGAGAGAAGATTAGAGGGTGCACGAAGAGGCGAAGCGCCATTGGAGAGGAATTGCGTGAGAAGAGGAACGCGTTCCGTGCAACTTTTTTATGAGAGTAGGCGTAAGAAGTGACAAAGGTTTGAAAACCGGTGATGAAAGTTGTTTTTTTTGTGGAGGAGGCTTCAAGAGTTGTCTTAGAGAGATGCTGTGCGTGCTAAAAGATTTTCGATTTTCTGCTGTTGCGTTATTTTGGTTTTGTTGGTGAAAAGGGCAATGATATGTTGTTGAAGAGGGGTTACGAGATTGAAGCTTGCAATATCCGGAAGATATTACAAAGAGGCTAATGCTATATAAAGGGGGAATAGGAAAAAAGTTTGCTAACTTTGCACCGTGTTGGGGTGAAGAGCAGGCATGAGTTCGGTAACTAAGAAAGTAAGGAAATGAGAGAGAATGTGTTAGAGTGTAAGGCAACGAAGGAGACGCCAAGAGTGCACTTCGATGGGCAGAGTGGGCTTTTAGAGATATCTGGGGCGTCGTTACCGGAGAACCCGTTGGGTTTTTATGGGCCGATACTGAATTGGCTGCGGGAGTATGCGAAGACACCCAGCGCGCACACGTGTTTACGGTTTTCGTACTCGTATTACAACACGTCGACTTCGAAGATTGTGTTGGCTCTTCTCGAGGAGCTGGATGTACTTTACAAGCAGGGCAAGAGTGTGGAGGTAGAGTGGTGCTACCCGGAAGGGGATGAGGATATGGAGGAGTCTGGGCGGGAGTATGCGGGAGAGTCGTCGGTGCCGGTGAAGCTTTGCCCTCAGAAGATGTAAAAGCGAATAAGGGGGATACGTATATGTCAGTGATACCTGGACTTCGTTTGCGCTGGATGCGCTGGACTGGTGCGTTGCCGAAGGCTTCAAAAATGGAGGCTAAGCGGCGGGTTCTTCAGGAGGAGTACGCCAGATTTCAAGAATACCGTTCGTCGGATGCTTATGCGCGTTTCGAGGCGTTGCAGGCGGAGATGGAGCGAGGTGATACTTCGAACGCCCGAGAATACAAGTCTCTACTGAAGTCTCGTGAGTTGCGTAAGTTTCAGCAGCAGAGCGAGCGCGGGGTTTTTAAGGAGTTGGAGGGAAGAAAAGAGCTATTCTTTGATGATTTTGATGGGAGTTCATTGGATAAGCAGCGTTGGATAACGAAATTTTTCTGGGGAGAGGCGTTGCTGGGGAGGCCGTACTCATTGTCGACGGATCCGCAGTGCTATACAGATGGTCAGAACGTGCGGTTGTCAAACGGGCGAATGGTAATTGAGACGCGTGCGGAGCAGAAAGAGTCGCTATGCTGGGATTCGAAGCTAGGGATGATGCGTAAGCAGTTCGATTACACCTCGGGCGTAGTATGCAGTGGAAGTAGCTTTCGGATGCCGTATGGGCGTATTGAGGTAAAGGTTCGTTTCCATTTTCAGCCGGGCGTGTATCATGCCCTTTACTTAGTAGGTAATCGGATGTCGCCGCAGCTTGATGTATTTCGTACGGATCCTAATGACGGTCGTTTGGTTCGGGGAGTGTACAGCGAAGGGGAATTGCAGCGCGATGGGAACGTTGAGGTGCATCGTGAGGAAGAGGCGGTAGGCCGTCTGCCGTTTAGCACTGAGTTCTTTATCCTCGCAGTAGAGTGGAACAAGGAGGGGGTGAGCTGGAGCGTCAATGGATATCCCTACATGACCCGTAAGATATCTTTCTCGGGAGAACCGATGTATTTGGTGTTTGCGAGCGGAATAGCGCCCGGAGCGGAGCCCTCGGGAACCGCCGCGATGGAGGTGGATTGGGTGCGCTGTTTGTCTCCACAACGCTGATGTCCGCAGGGGTTTTCGCTGTGCGTACGATTTTTTCGAGAAGGGAGAGGGTGTTCAAGTCGGAGGGTTTAAAATAGTCATCGATTAGATATTCGAAGTGGGCGGCAGTCAAGAGCGGGTGGCTGTGTATGGCTGGAGCATAGCGCATGAGGACTTTGATGCGCTTATACAGCTTTTCGAGACGATGCTTGAGCGGGGTTGGCGTTTGCAGATTTATTGCAAACTGGAGGAGTGGTTGCGTCGTCATTTTGGGTATCAGATAGAGGGGGCGGTACTGTTCCATGGCGAGGAGGATTTGTTTGAGGATTTGGACTATATTGTTAGCGTTGGGGGGGATGGGACGTTGCTGGATGCTGCGCAGTATGCCTATAGGGCTGGGGTACCAATTGTGGGAATAAATTTTGGCCATCTAGGATTTTTGACGGCAGCCCAATCGGGAGAGGTTTGCGGCTTGGTTCTGGCTCTTGAGTCAAAGCGTTACACTATCGAGGATAGGATGGTGATAGGAGTGCACATAGCCAGTGAAGATGCTGATAATGGTGAGCTGCATGTGGCGTTGAACGATTTGAGCATTCAGAAAAGTGGGAAGTCGATGCTGCATATTAATACCCATGTAGATGGAGTCTTCCTATGTACATACTGGAGCGATGGTTTGATACTAAGCACGCCGACGGGTTCCACGGCGTATAATATAAGTGTAGGAGGCCCGATTGTGCTCCCGGGAACGGAGGCGATGGTGCTCTGCCCGATAGCACCGCATAATTTAAGCATGCGCCCGCTAGTATTGCCCAGTGATTCGGAAATAGTGCTGCGCGCATCAGGGCGAGATGGTGAAGTTTTGGTGGGCGTGGATGCGCGAGTGTTTCGCTGCCGTGGGCCCGTGGAGATTAGCGCGATGCGGGCACGACGTAGGGTGCGGTTGGTACGCATGGAGGGTGACAGTTTCTTTTCATCGATACGGGAAAAATTGAATTGGGGTTTAGATGAACGCAATTAGAGTGGGGGGGGATTGAGGTTTCGCATGGAAATGGGTTTCGGGTGAGAAGGTGAGTAAAAGAGGAGAGATGATTGTGGCGTGCAGAGAAAAGCTGTCTTTGTTTGCGTGGTTGCTGCTACTGTGTATAGCGATTGGAGGTGTTGGTACGGTGCGTGCGCAGTCGGGTAATTCGAGTTGGGATATTGGCGCTACTGGCGGAGTGACGAGCTACACGGGTGACTTTAATCTCACGGCGTTGCCACGTACGGTGCATGGCGGAGGTGGTCTGCTGGTTCGCTATGAACTTTCGTCGCGGTATTCACTCCGATTGGGGGTGGATATTACAGGCGTGCGGGGGCGTTACGATGCGTCGCGCTACGCGTTGCCCTTAGTCGAAAGTGGAGTTTCATTTAACCGATTGGTGCTTAGTATAGATGTGGCGTCGGAGATTCATTTTTTACCATTTCAGGTGAATGATTTCGTTTCGCGAGGCGGGAAAGAAAGCCAGTGGACCCCTTACGCGTCGCTGGGGCTTGGGATGTACTATCTGATAGGCGGTGGCGTTAAATTTGGGCTACCCTTAGGAGGAGGGGTGAAGGTTGCACTTGGAGGGCGGTTAACATTAGGAACAGAGATTCGTTTCGTGAAACTTTTTTCAGATAGGCTAGATGGGTATGTCAATTGGCCGGGGAGTCGTACGTCCTCATCCTTCCACAATAAGGATTGGCTGTCCCAGGTTCGGCTTTCGCTGACGTATAGGTTACTGACAGGGTGGACGACTTGTCCCACATATATGAGCGACAATGAGCAGGCGAGATACTAATGTGGAGGGTTGCGTGCCTAGGCATGTGGCAGTCATAATGGATGGCAATGGCCGTTGGGCGTCGGCGCGAGGCATGGCGCGAAGCGCGGGCCATGAGGCGGGTCTTCAGACCGTGCGGGAGGTTGTGTCTGGTGCGATAGCGTGCGGAGTGGAGTATTTGACGCTGTACGCATTTAGCACAGAGAATTGGAAGCGGCCAGCACAGGAGGTGCAGCAGCTGATGGATTTAATAGGCTACGCTGCAGAACATTACGCTGAAGAATTTAAGAGAGAGCGAATTAGCGTGCGAGGCATTGGTTGCCTTGAAGGATTGCCTCCCAAAGTGCAAGCGGAGATGAAGAAAGCCACAGAAGCAACGGCAGAGGGAGACCGACTAAAAGTGCTGTTGGCTCTGAACTATGGTGGGCGACAGGAGATTGTAGAATCATCGAAGCGGTTGGCGCGTAGGGCGTGCGCTGGAGAATTGGATGTAGAGGCAATTACGGAAGAAGAGTTTGCGAATGGTTTGTACACCGCTGGGATTCCAGATCCAGATTTGTTGATACGGACGAGCGGAGAAGAGCGTCTGAGCAATTTTTTGCTGTGGCAGTTGGCGTACGCGGAGTTTTGCTTTTTACCTAAGTACTGGCCTGATTTTACCCGCGAAGATTTCCGAACGGCAGTAGAGGAGTACGCGGGTCGCAGACGACGGTATGGAGGGGTGTAATTGGTGTGTGATTAGTGAATAATTCTTACTTTTGCAATTCGTAGTGCCTGTGAAGCTGCGGGGAGAGGGTGCAGCGGATTATAGAAAGAGAATAAGAACAAGAGCGTATGAGGAGTAGCGGTCGTTTAAATTTTTTGCTGCGTTTGTTAAGCATCGGGGTGTTGCTTTTAGCGTTGACGGTACAAGCGCACGCACAGAAATCTGAGGCTGATTTTTCCTACGCGACGCCGAGACGGGTTGTGATTCAAGATGTCACCGTGTCGGGTGTGGAATATATAGATCCTAGGGTTCTTCTACAGATTGTTGGGCTACGCAAAGGAGACACGATTAGCCTTCCGGGCAATGAGATTACGGCAGCGGTCAAGAAGTTGTATTCACAAAGCCTGTTTTCCAATGTTTCGATAAATCTGGCGCATCAGGAATCGGATCATGTTGTTTTAGATATCCATGTGGAGGAGCAGCCACGGATTTCGAGAATTGAGTACGTTGGTGTAAAGCGTGGCGCGCGAAAGGATTTGGGAGAGAAGCTTTCGCTGAAGGCTGGCCAACAGGCGACGGAGGCGACGTTGGACCAGGCAAAGCGAACGATAGAGAAATATTACCTAGACAAGGGGTATCGACATGTAAAGGTATCTGCGCGTAAGGCGGTGGATGCGCAGAATCAGAATGCGGTTGTCGTCACGTTCGAGGTGGAGAGAGGCAAGAAGGTTAAGGTGAAGGAAATTGAATTCGTTGGTAATACAGCATTTAAGGCGGGTAAGCTGAGGTGGAAGGGTTTTAAGAAGACCAAGAGGATAAATTGGAATATATTCAATTCGAAGAAATTCATCGCTGAGAATTACAAGGAAGACTTAAAAAATCTGATTGATTATTACAATAAGCATGGATATAGAGATGCGGTTGTGGTTCGCGATAGCGTTTACAATATAAACGATAAGCGGGTGGGAATAAAGGTTTGGTTGGACGAAGGGGGGCAGTACCACATACGTGATGTGAAGTGGGTTGGGAATACAGTGTACCCATCCCCTGTGCTTAATCAGATGTTGGGGATGGGCGCATCGGACGTTTACGATCAAGAGTTGCTCCATAAACGTCTTTTTGTAGACGAGAATTCGGTGTCCACGATGTACATGGATGAGGGATATTTGTTTTTTAACGTTCAACCCGTGGAGACGAACGTGGCGAATGATTCTGTGACGCTCGAGATGCGCATTGTAGAGGGTCCTCAGGCCACGATTTCTGAGGTGGAGATTTTGGGCAATAACCGTACTAATGAGCATGTGATACGTCGAGAGCTTCGGACGTACCCTGGAGATCTATTTAGTAAGACGAATATTATGCGTTCCCTACGTGAATTGGCGGCGTTGGGGTATTTTAATCCGGAGACATTGGGGATAAATCCCGTGCCGAATGTATCGGATGGGACTGTGAAATTGCAGTATACGGTTGAGGAGAAATCTGCGGATCAGCTCGAGCTATCCGCGGGCTGGGGTGCGGGGATGTTTGTTGGGACGCTGGGAGTAAAATTTGCGAATTTCAGCGTTCAGCGGTTGTTCAAGAAAGAGGCGTGGCGCCCGATTCCCTCTGGGGATGGGCAGAGCCTTTCGATCCATTGGAGTACGAATGGGACTCAGTACCAGTCGTTGAATTTTTCGTTCGTAGAGCCATGGTTAGGAGGGCGTAAGCCTACGAGCTTGTCGCTCTCATTCCTATATTCGAAATATGATTACTCAAAGTTTCTATGGAATCCATCGGATGATTATTTTAAGATAATCGGGGGTGCTGTAGGGATAGGTACACGTTTGCAGTGGCCGGATGATTACTTTACGATATACGGAGAGGTTTCGTACCAGCACTTTGTGCTGCGTAATTGGAGGGATGAGTTTATTTTTTCGAATGGCCGTACGAATAACCTGAGTCTTAAATTGGTATGGGGGAGGAATTCTGTGGATCAGCCGATCTATCCGCGGAGCGGTTCGAATTTTTCGTTGTCGTTGCAGCTGACCCCTCCGTACTCGAAGTTCAATGGGAAGGATTATTCGTCGCCGGATATGCAGCCGAACGAACGATATAAGTGGATAGAATATCACAAGTGGACTGCAAAGGCTCAGTGGTACGCGGCGTTGTGGGGCGATTTAGTGCTGTTTTTGAATGCTCAATTAGGGTATTTGGGCTATTATAATAAGACGGTAGGATACTCACCGTTTGAAGGGTTTGACGTTGGCGGTGATGGTTTGGCGGGGTATAACTACATTTACGGTCGGGAGGCTGTTGGGCTGCGCGGGTATGCGAACTCTTCGCTGACCCCGCGGGTTCAGAATGGTGCAAGGATGGCCAATATATATGATAAGTTTACCGTTGAGCTGCGTTACCCTATAATTCTTAAACCCCAATCATCCATATACGCGCTTGTGTTTGCCGAGGGAGGCAATGCGTGGTATGATCTTAACAAGTTCAATCCGTTTGAGATCCATAGGTCTGTAGGAGCTGGAGTGCGCGTGTTTTTGCCCATGCTAGGAATGTTGGGTTTTGATATTGCCTATGGATTTGATCCGGTAGTTGGCAATCCGGATGCCAACAAATGGCAGCCTCATTTTTTGATTGGGATGCCTCTGCAGTAAGAGGTTTGGTTTGGAGTTTGTTATAGCGAGGGGTATAGTGGTATAAAAAAGGAGGAGTTATCATGAAACGAACAATGTTGGTTCTTCTTTTGTGCGCATCGATGAGTGTGGGCGCAACAGCGCAAAAGTTTGCATTCGTTGATACGGAGTACATACTGAATAAGATCCCGGCGTACAAGTCGGCAAAGGAGCAGCTGGAACAGATTTCCAAGACGTACGAGGGCGAGGTCGATAAGGGGTATTCTGCGTTAGACGAGAAAGTGAAGCAATTCCAGTCGGAGCAGGTACTTCTGACGGCTGATCGTCGTCAGAAGAAGCAGCAAGAGATTATCGAGGATGAGAAGAAAGTAAAGGCGCTGCAACAAAAGTATTTTGGTCGGGATGGAATGCTTGCAAAAAAGCAAGAGGAGTTAATAAAACCGATTCAGGATCAGGTATATGCGGCAGTGAAGTCTGTTGCCTCTGAGGGAGGATACGCGGCGATAATTGACGTGGCCGCCTCGTCGAGCGTATTGTATAGCAGTCCGCGCTACGATAAAAGCGATGAGGTGCTTGCGAAGTTGGGCTATTAACATTGAACCATATTTTTGTACGCGGGGCATACGTGCCTGTAATAGAGAATTAAGAAGGAGATAAAAGAATAAGGGAGATGAAGAAGGTAATTTTTTGTGCACTTGTTGCCTCGTTTGCGATGCTGTCCGTGGCTAAAGGTCAGGATTTGAAGTTCGCACATATTAATAGCCAGCAACTTATTGAGATGATGCCCGAAAGCGATTCTGCGCAGAAGATGATGCAAGCCTTTGAGAAGGACTTGACGGATCAGATGGAGCAGTTGCAGGTGGAGTTCAACAAGAAGTATCAAGATTATGTGCAAAAACGTGAATCGTTGTCGCCGGCATTACGAGAGACGCGTGAGAAGGAACTGCAGGATTTAGGTCAACGTTTTCAGGAGTATCAGGCGGCCGCGCAGAAGGACATCAGAGATTTGCAGGCGAAGTTGATGCAGCCGATATTGGAAAAGGCGCACAATGCTATCAAGAAAGTTGGGGAGGAAAAAGGTTTCGTGTACGTGTTTGATACAAGCATGGGAGTGCTGCTATACCAATCCGCGAAGAGTACGGATATTTTGCCTTTGGTGAAAAAGGAATTGGGCATAAATAAGTAGTTGAGTGGCGTAGACGAAAGGGAAAGAGAGGTAAAAAGAGCAGACGCATGTTAGTAGCGAATTTACGCTACAGCATGCGTTTGTTGTGGAGTATGGATATGTTGCCAGCGAGCGGTTGCAATAGGATAGGTGTTTTGGATTCGGGGGTAGGTGGGCTAACCGTCCTGTCTCCGTTGCTTGACGCTTTGCCTGAAGCTGAATTCATTTACTATGCAGATGGTGCATGGTGTCCGTATGGGCCGCGGTCGGTAGAGGAGGTTAAACGTCGGATTTTCTTTATTGTTCAGGGGATGAGGGACTCGGGTTGCTCTATGATTGTTGTAGCGTGCAATACTGCAACGGCTGCGGCAATAGAGGCGTTGAGACTTGAGTACGATATTCCTTTTGTTGGGATGGAACCCGCGATAAAGCCTGCTGCTCTCGGGAGTCAGACGAAGGTAATCGGAGTATTGGCAACGCGGGGAACCCTTATGAGCGAGCGTTTCCAGCGTCAGCTTGCCCTGTATAATCGGCATGTAGAAATTATGCAAGTTGCTGGCGATGGGTTGGTAGAACTTGTAGAGCAAGGGTTGAGCGATACTCCAGAGACGCGAAATAGGGTACAAGAGCTTGTAGAACCGTTGGTGGCGCGTGGAATAGATTTTTTAGTATTAGGGTGCACCCATTACCCCTTTTTAATGAAGGCGTTTGAAAGCGTGTTGCCATCTTCTGTAACGGTTGTGAATCCCGCAGAGGCTGTGTGTAGGCAGGCAGTGCGAGTGTTTGAGAGTATACGGGAACCTTATGCAAAGCGGGTGGAGTGCAAAGGTTGGTTGCTTTTGGTGTCATCTGGAGATGGTAGCGGGTTGAAGTGTCAATTAGAATCGTATGTGGGAGCATCGCGGCTGGGAATTGCCGTACGTGGCATGCTGTCGGGCGTGTCGCCGGAATCGTTGCCCACGGCTATTCGTAGCCTATGATGCAGAGTGCTTTTTGACTTCTGTTCTTTACGAGCGTGCGAGAATAAAGATTTTTGGGCCATATGCTGTTATTACTACGGGGCATAGAGTTCCTTGCTGCATGTACGCTTTTCGTGGGGAGGTTGGCAACGAACGAATAAGTGCTGTATGGCAAGAAGTCGTGCAAATTCATTATTACGTATAGGGCAATCTAGTATAAATTGAGGCTGCGATATAATCGCTACTCTATCATTAATTTTGTTTGATTTACACAAGGGACTGCGATTGGTCGTGATGGTACGAATGTGAAA
The DNA here is from genome assembly GCA_013333195.2 of Bacteroidia bacterium. Classification (GTDB taxonomy): domain Bacteria; phylum Bacteroidota; class Bacteroidia; order Bacteroidales; family CAJPTX01; genus Bacteroides_D. The sequence goes on along the minus strand of JABCPG020000083.1, from coordinate 8,231 downwards.
ATAGGTTTTGAATAAGTTTCTGCTGATGCAGTCGATGCTATTTGATATCTTGCGAGTTGGTTGCGGTCTTAAAAAAATTTGTACCTTTGCATTGGAAAGTATTGGGTTGGGGAGTGATCCCCGGAATTAGATAAAAGCAAGGCAATGAAGAAGGGAATTCATCCGGAGGGGTATAGGTTAGTAGCGTTCAAAGACATGTCGAATGAGCAGGTTTTTCTTACGAAATCTGCCGTTTCTACCCGTGAGACTTTGAAGGTGGATGGTGTTGAGTATCCGTTGTATAAGATGGAAATTTCGAGTGCGTCGCATCCGTTTTACACAGGAAAGATGAAGCTAGTGGATACTGCGGGTCGTGTTGATAAGTTCATGAGCCGCTATAAGTCGCATATGCAGCAGGTTCGAGGGGGAAAGGCTGAGAAGTAAGTACAGTTTCCTGAAAGAAATCAACTACGTATGGGCCATCGAGCAGACTGGGAGTCGTTCGATGGCTTTTTGTGTGTCCGGTTTGGTAGACGGGTTATCGCTTACTACGTGCGATTTGTCTGGTTGCAGTCTGGTTGGAGCGGGTATTGAAGTTTCTTTCTTTTTATCTGAAGTGTTAGCATCAGTCCATCGTGGGTGATTTGTTTTTAATCCTGTTGGAGCTGTATTAAGTTGGAGGAATTTTCATGGGAGGGATTGTCTTTCATGACCATACATTGTCACGTTCGCTGATGCCTCTCACGGCGTTTCGACCTGTGGCAGATTTAACGGTTGGGATCGGTTCGATAGCAGAGAATTGGCAACAAAGCCTGGAGGTTGAAGCGGTGGCTTACGCTACCCAGCCACGTCTTGTTCCGCTTTTTCCATCGGTAGATACATTGCAAGGTGATGTTTGGCATATCCTTGGAGGGCTATTGCCCACCGATGAGCTTGTGGCGTTAGTGCATGGTCTACCAGTCGGAACGTGTGTGTGCAGTAAAGGTAGGATGTTGGCCGCGCATCTGCGTAGCGTGAATGTTACGTGGGAGCAGATAGCGCATGATCAGACGCTGAAAGCCTACGAGGTTGGAGAGGTCCATGTTATTGAGCGGCCGTGGCACTTGTTCCAATATTCAGCCGAGGCTATACTCTTTGCGGAGAGGCATATACGTACGTTACGTCGGTCGATGCCTCTGGATTCTACTGTGCAGGTCTTGGGAACTCACGATATTTTTCTTGAAGAGGGCGCCTCGGTCCATTTTTGTTCTCTGAATGCGACGGATGGCCCGATTTACATAGGACGCCATGCTGAGGTGATGGAAGGCGCGCACATTCGAGGTCCTTTCGCTTTAGGAGATTTTTCCAAGGTGCGTATGGGGGCTAAGATCTATGGGGCAACCGCTGTAGGAAAGCATTGTAAGGTCGGAGGAGAGGTGGGGGAGTCGGTGATTCAGGACTACACGAATAAGGCGCATGACGGTTACATCGGGAATGCCTGCATCGGCAGTTGGTGCAATCTGGGTGCGGATACCAACTGCTCGAATTTGAAAAATAATTACGCTGATGTTAGGGTGTACAGCGAGGAGAGCGGGCGCTTCGAGCAGACGGGTATGCAGTTTTGCGGGTTGATCATGGGGGATCATTCGAAGAGCGGGATTAACACGATGTTCAACACAGGGACTGTGGTCGGGGCTTTCTGTAACATTTTTGGTGCTGGTTTCCCGCGATCGTACATCCCGCCGTTTTCGTGGGGCGGAGCGCAAGGAATGCGCGAGCATCCCTTGCCGGAAGCGCTTGCGACGGCGCGGATTGTTATGGCGCGTCGTAACATAGAGTTGACGGAGGAGTATGCAGATGCAGTGCGCGACTTTTATCGAAGCGTTGCGGCCTCACGTGTATAGTAAATTCCTTTTCGCGGAGTAGGGTACGAAAAAATTTGGTGGAGTTGGATAGAAGTTATACCTTTGCGCATTGTTGTTTGCGGTATTGGTTGATATTGCCCAGGTGGCGGAATAGGTAGACGCGCTGGTCTCAAACACCAGTGGAGCGATCCATGCCGGTTCGATCCCGGCCCTGGGTACAAACGCGAAGAGGGTCGTATAAGTTTTTGTGTCTCAATGGGCGATAGTGAAAAGCAACGAAAGCTCGATCGCCGTTATCTCCAGATGGCGCGAATTTGGTCGGAAAATTCTTACTGTACGCGGCGTCAGGTGGGAGCTCTTCTTGTAAAGGACAAGATGATTATATCGGACGGTTACAATGGGACTCCCTCGGGATTTCCGAACGTCTGTGAAGATGAGAACAATGTGACGTTCCCTTACGTTCTTCACGCCGAAGCAAATGCTATTACTAAGGTTGCCCGTTCGCACAATAGTAGCGAAGGGGCAACGCTCTACGTGACATCAGCTCCTTGCCTTGAGTGCGCTAAGCTCATCATTCAGGCGGGCGTGGTAAGGGTAGTGTATAGCGATTTCTACAGAACTTCTACAGGTTTAGAACTATTGCGTCAAGCGGGGATTGAGATTATGCAGCTGCATCTCGAGGCGGGAGACGTGCCATGTGATTGTGGCGATGTGTAGAAATGTTATGGTGATCGTTGCTTGAATGTCAGGCTTGTATAGAAAACGAAGAGGAAAAATGCGTGGACGTTGGCTTTTATGGGCGTTGCTAGGTGGAGTGGTGGGCGTGTTGTGCTATGGTACATTGGTTGTTTTCACGTCGCGCCGCCCGCTTCCGCGTCAGAGCAAGGTGGGGGCGGTGATAGATTTGATTGCACGGTCCTACGTTGATACAGTTCCGATTAAGAATCTTGAGGAAAGGGCAATTGAATTAATGGTTGGGCGGCTCGATCCGCATTCTACCTACATCCCGGCCAAGGACGCTCGCGCGTACAACGAACCATTGGAGGGAGGATTTGAAGGGATCGGGATAACGTTTAACATGCAGACCGATACGCTGTTGGTGCTAAATACAATCGACGGTGGACCCTCGGAGAAGGTGGGTATACTCTCTGGTGACCGTATCGTGCGTGTGGATGGGATAGATGTGGCTGGGGTTAAATTTCCTCAGGATTCATTAATGCGGATACTTAGAGGCCCGCGCGGTTCGCAGGTACGCGTTGAGGTTGCGCGTATTGGGGTTAAAGACCCTATGCTGTTTACGATTGTGCGTGATAAAATTCCCATTAATAGCGTTGAGGTGGCTTACATGGTTGACTCCTTGACGGGTTACATGCATCTCATTCGGTTTTCACAAACGACTCCGCAAGAGTTTACCTCCTCTGTTTCGCGTTTAGCCGCAAGCGGGATGCAGCAGATGGTAATAGATCTTCGGGGAAATGGGGGGGGAGTAATGGAGGCTGCAATCTTCCTATCCGAGTTCTTTCTCCCTAAGGGTGCGCAGGTAATGTACACTCAGGGCGCGGCATCGCCCCGTCGCGATTACATTGCGCAGCAAGATGGGCTTTTACGAAATATCCCTTTAGCCGTACTTATTGACGATGCATCAGCGTCGGCCAGCGAAATTTTCGCAGGGGCCATTCAGGATAACGATAGAGGGTTTATCGTTGGGCGGCGTTCGTTTGGCAAAGGCTTGGTGCAAGAGCAATTCACTTTTAGCGATGGTTCTTTATTGCAGTTGACTGTGGCGCGCTACTACACCCCTTCGGGCCGCTCCATTCAACGACCCTACCAGTTAGGGAATGACTCACTTTACTACATTGACTATCTTTCCCGCTACCAGCGTGGTGAGTTTATGCACAGGGATAGTGTCCATGTTGATTCCCTGAATCGGTACGTGACGCGTGGCGGTCGTACAGTTTATGGTGGGGGAGGGATTGTGCCTGATATTTTTGTCCCTGTGGATACCGCAAAGATTACCCCGTATTATCGGGCTATCCTTCGGCATAATTTACCTTTCCGTTTTGCCGTGCGCTTTGTCGATGCACATCGTGTTGAAATGGAGGGGGGAGGAGATATAGAGTCTGTGAGAACCTACTTTGAGAATAGCAAAGTGCTTGAGAGTTTTGTCAACTACGCATCGCAGCGGGGCGTTCCCTTCGTCCGTAGGGATTATCAGATTTCAAAGAGTCTGATTGAAGCCGCCGTTTACTCCAACATTGCTCGGTTCGTTTGGGGTAATAAAGGGATGTACCCCTTCTTACAGCCAACGGATGATGCCCTAAATGCGGCGATAAAAGCTTTGTACACCAAGAAGGTACTTCCCCAATCGTAAATCTCCGGGTGAGCAACATTATATATTATGGAAAAATTGATGAGCTGGCGTAAGTTTCTCCCATACCTTTTTGTAGTATTTATATTGCTCGTCGTTGCGTATGCGTATTTTGCCCCGCTGCTGACGGGAAAGGTTGTTGAGCAGCACGATCGCGATCAGTGGCGCGGTACGGCCCAAGAGTGTTTAGAGTACGCGGAGAGCCATGATGGGGAGCAGACGCTTTGGACATCCACAGTTTTTAGCGGAATGCCTTCGGTGCTCATATCCCTGAAGTATCCGCTTAATGTTGCCCATTGGGTAGATGATTTGTTGCTAATTGGCGAACGCCCGGCAAGCTACATCTTTCTCACGATGTTGGGCTTCTACTTCTTGCTCATAGTCATGGGGGTTCGCCCATTACTGGCCATTCCAGGCGCTATAGCTTACGGATTTTCCACCTATTTTTTTATTATCATTGGGGCGGGTCATAACGCAAAATCGCACGCCATCGCGTACATCGCACCGCTGGTTGCAGCAGCGCTTCTAACGTATAAAGGAAAATACGCTCTGGGAGGAGCGCTGTTTGCGCTGGTGTTAGCGTTGAGTTTAGTCGCTGGGCATCCGCAGATAACGTATTATTCCGCGTTCATTGTTGCCGCGGTGGCGATATCGTCTTTGGTGAACGCGGTTAAAGTACGTGCCTTGCGATCGTTTGCAGTTGCTTCCGCAATCTTACTCTTGGCTGCCATGCTGGCGGTGGGTGCAAATTTTAACAGCTTCTACAACACGTGGGATTATGGAAGGTATAGTATACGTGGCGAAACGGAACTTACCCATGCACCGCATGACGAGACGGGAGGACTCGATCGTTCCTACGCGTTAGCCTGGAGCTATGGTATTGGGGAGACGTTGAATATGGTTGTGCCTAACCTTATGGGGGGCTCTTCCTCCTTGGCATTACCTTCCGATTCGCACACCGGACGTTTAATCATGCAGCAGGCGGGGAGCAGGGAGGTGGCAGAGCAGTACCTGCAGCGAATGCCCATGTATTGGGGTTCTCAGCCCATGACCTCTGGACCGGTCTATATCGGAGCGGTGGTTTTCTTCCTTTTTGTGCTTGCGATGTTTACGATGAGAGGCCCCGTTAAATACGCCCTACTTGCAGTTACCGTCCTCTCGATTTTGCTTGCGTGGGGAAGCCATTTGGAGTGGTTTAACTCTTTATTTCTTGACTACTTCCCTGGCTACAATAAGTTTAGAACGGTATCGATGACGCTTGTTATTGCGGAAGTAACAATCCCCTTGATGGCGTTTTATGGGCTTTCCCTATGGCTTGGCGAGGGGGTTAGCAACGTGCAGCGAAGACGCTCTTGGATGGGTGCTTCCATTATCTCCTTGGGTTGTCTTGTTTTGGTATTGATTGCGGGGCTGCTCTTCTTCCCGTTCACTTCGCTTTCTGGTTTCGATGCGCAGCTGCCGTCCCAGTTTGCTGACGCGCTGAGGGCCGACCGCCGGTCTTTGTTCATTCGCGACGCATGGAGATCCATCTTTTTTGTCCTTGCGGCTGCTGGCCTGCTACTCATATACTTGCGTAAGAATTTCAATTTACGGTGGTTGGCACTGCTACTGTCCGTGGTAGTTCTAGCGGATATGGTGCCAGTGAATAAGCGTTACGATGGTATTCGCTACGTGTCGCCGAGCCATAATGAAGACCCGTTTCCTATAACTACTGCCGATAGAATGTTGGCGCGCGATACCTCGTACTACAGGGTATTGAATGCTACGGTGAGTCCATTTAACGATGCGAGCACCTCGTTCCGACATCGGAGCGTTGGGGGGTACCATGGTGCCAAGCTGCGACGTTACCAGGAGTTCATCGATGCCTATGCGCAGAATCCTCTATTCTTGGACATCCTCAACGTGAAATACGTCATACAGCCCTCGAAGGAGTACGGTGCTGTGGCTGCCTCGAATATGGGGGCGTATGGGCCTGTTTGGTTCGTTGATAGCGTGATGTGGGTTCCCAATGCGGATGCCGAGCTTGCAGCGGTTGGTCAGGTTGATCTTCGGCGGGTGGCAGTTGTGGATAAACGATATAAGGGTGTGGAGTGCGCGGTGGAATCTGCATCACCGGCAGACTCCATCTCGCTCCTGACGGCAGAGCCGAATAGGATGCGTTACAGCGTGCGCTGCGCTGCTCCACGTTTCGCTGTTTTCTCGGAGGTGTTTTACCCCAAGGGATGGGTTGCTACGGCCGATGGGCTGTCCATTCCAATTGTTTGCGCCGATTATACGTTGCGAGGGATGTGGCTCCCGGCGGGGCGTTATACCTTGGACTTCGCGTTCGATCTCCCAATGTTCCATCGGGCTAAGTACATTGATGTAACGTGCGGCGCTTCCATGCTTTTATGGTTGTTGCTGGCCGCAACCCTTGCTTTACTGAAACGTGGAAAGAAGAACAGGGAGGTGAGCGTTAGCTTATTGGATTGATGAAGGCGCATCGGGAAGAGCGCACGCACTGGCGCTTACGTAGTATTTCGTTATCATCAATATTTAGCACGGCGTTGGTGCTCTTTGCTCTGGGCATCTTGGCTCTCCTACTTATTAACGTCGATCGCGTGGCGAGCTATGTCCGGGAAAACCTCACCATGTCGTTGGTGTTGCAGGAATCGGTGAAACCGGTTGATGCTGATTTTTTGCGTCGAAACCTCGAGTCTTACGATTTTATAAAGTCTACGCTCTACATTAGCAAGGAGAGGGCTGCCGAAGAGTTTACAAGCGCGTTGGGACAGGATTTTTTGTCAATTTTGGCTTACAATCCTCTTTCCGCTTCATTGGAGCTTCGTCTTAATGCCGATTGGACCAGTCGTGACAGCATTACCAAGATCGCGGAGCGAATGCAGCGGTTGCCCCAGGTCGCTGAGGTGCATTACGAAGCTTCGCTTATCGAGCTGGTTAATGATAATACAAAAAAGATTAGTGCCTTGATACTCGGTTTTAGCCTCGTGATGAGTTTCATCGCTTTGGTGCTCATCAACAATACCATGCGCCTCACGATCTATGCGAATCGGTTTAATATTAAGACGATGCAGCTCGTCGGGGCTACCCGTTCTTTTGCCCGTCGTCCTTTTATGTTCAAGGCGGCCATGCATGGGGTGTGGTCTGCATTGATCGCGATCGCGCTTATACTAATCGCGGTATGGTTTGTGCAGGATGAGTTCTTTGAGCTCGTGAATTTGCAGCAGTATGGCGTGCTTACGGCCATCGCGGTGTTTGTTTTGCTCTCCGGGGTCGCTATCAATTGCATTACAACCTTCTTCGCGGTGAATAAATTCTTAGACTCCGATATCGATAATTTGTACTACTATTGACCTAACATTCTTGTTGCTGCTATGGCTATGAATCATGAGGATATGAATCCGCAACTGTCTAACGAGGATAAAATGCCGTTCGTGCGGCGCAACTATCTGTATGTTCTGATTGGTTGCGTTGTGGTGTTGACTGGCTTCTTGCTGATGATGGGGGGAGGAAGCGATGACCCCAACGTGTTTAATGAATCGGTATTTGGCTTTCGTCAGATTACCCTAGCGCCGATAGTCGTGGTGGCAGGATTCTCTTTCGTAATCTATGCTATCCTTTACCGTCCTCGGGGTCAGAATAATCGTGGGTAGAGCGATGTCAATTTGGGAAGCGATAGTTTTAGGGATAGTGCAGGGGCTTACGGAGTTTCTTCCGGTGAGCAGCAGCGGCCATTTGGAGCTGGCAAAATCCATTTTGGGTGTAGAGGCCGCGGATGATATCACGTTCACTATTGTTGTGCATGGCGCTACGGTGCTAAGTACTATAGTGGCGCTGTGGCGGGATTTGATACGTCTCCTGCAAGGGGTCTTTAGGTTTAGGTGGAATCAGCAGACGCAGTATGTGATGAAGTTGATCGTGTCGATGATTCCCATTGCAATAGTTGGAATTTTTTTTCGTAAGCAGGTTGAGTCGCTCTTTGTGTCCAACATTCTGCTCGTTGGCGCTATGCTTTTGCTGACGGCTCTCCTGCTTTATTT
>JABCPG020000082.1 GCA_013333195.2 Bacteroidia bacterium | reverse complement strand
CAAACGAATATTTTGGCGTTAAACGCGGCTGTGGAAGCGGCCCGAGCGGGGGATGCCGGGCGCGGTTTTGCCGTGGTGGCGAGTGAGGTACGCAAGTTGGCGGAGCGAAGTGGCGACGTAGCTGAAGAGGTGGTCGCTGCTTCTAAGCAGACGCAGAGCGCTTCTGTGAAGGGACGTGATAATGCGCAGGGGTTGGCTGATCAGCTGAAACAGGTTGAGATTTTGGCGCACGAGATTACGGAGTCTGCCGAGGCTGGGGCAATGGGAGTCGAGCAGGTTCGCGCTGCGGTTGAAAAGCTTTCGTCTCTGGCGCAGGAGAATGCAAGTCTGGGCACGGAACTCGGGCAATTCACGAAGCAGATGCTCCAGCGGACCGAAGAGTTAAACAGACTGTTAGGTTTCTTCAAGGTGGACGCTTAGCTGCCGGTTGGATTTTAAGATCCCCTTTTTAGATATTTAGAAAACCTACCCTTCTCCCATGCTTCGTTGGAAGCGTGGTGCAACGTTCTTATCCCAGGGCTTGCGAATCGGGTTTTTAATCGTTCTTGTCTTCCTTTCATGTGTAGTTCGACTACTGGCTGGAGTCGAACGTTTTTTTACTGTGTGAAGTGGGGTGCGTAGTTTCTTCCATGTAGAGAGGCTTTGAAGGGTACGGCGAGATCAAACGTTTCTCATGGGTAGTAAAATCTTTTGAGTGGAGGTTGGAAATGGGTTGGAAGTGAATGTTATGCGCTGGGGCGCATGTTGGTGAAACGCAATATTTATTACCTTCGCGGGTGCTGGAGTGGGGGTGTGCGTTTGTCGATGGAGAGGGTGGACGTGGAAGAAAAAAGTTATGGAAGAACGTTTTCAGGAGTATAAGAGCCTCGATCTCGCCGCGGTGGCAAGAAAGATCTTAGCGTTTTGGCATCAGGATGCTACGTTTGAGAAGTCTGTGAAGCTGCGCGAAGGTGCGCCGTCATTTGTGTTTTATGAAGGCCCGCCCTCGGCTAATGGTTTGCCCGGCATTCATCATGTGCTATCGCGTTCAATAAAAGATGCGATTTGTCGGTATCGCACGCAGGCGGGATATCGCGTGGAGCGTAAAGCCGGGTGGGATACGCATGGTTTACCCGTGGAGTTGGGCGTGGAAACGATGCTTGGAATCACGAAGGAAGATATCGGGAAAAAGATTTCGGTTGAGGAGTACAACAGCGCCTGCCGGCGAGAGGTGATGAAGTATACCGATAGGTGGAGAGAGTTGACGGAGCTCATGGGATATTGGATTGACATGGATCATCCGTATATAACCTATCAGAATCAGTATATCGAAACGCTATGGTATTTGCTTAAAAGGTTGTACGAAGCGGGTGTCCTGTATAAGGGAAAGACGATTCAGCCGTACTCCCCCGCGGCGGGCACAGGTTTGAGTACGCACGAGTTGAATCAGCCTGGATGCTATCGCGACGTGCAAGATACCACGGTAGTGGCGCAGTTCCGTGCGGTTGATGCGCAGGGACTTCCTGAATTCGAGGGGGGGCTGCCCTTGTTCTACCTGGCATGGACGACCACCCCTTGGACTCTGCCTTCCAATACTGCATTGGCGGTTGGAGAACGGTATCTGTACGATCATGTGCGGACTTTCAATGTTTACACCGGGCAGGAGGTGGTAGTGGTGGTGGCCCACGAACGTTTAAATGCGTATTTTAAGAAGGAGGGCAGCGAGTTGCCGATGCGTATGCCTGAGGGCGGGAAGGGGATCATGCCGTGGAGGGTAGAGCGCAGCGTGAGGGGAGAGGCGTTAGTAGGCAAACGCTACGAGCAGTTGATAGATTGGATGCGTCCCATGGGGCGTGCGTTTGAGGTGATCGGTGGAGATTTTGTAACGACAGATGATGGTACCGGGATTGTGCATATCGCGCCAACATTTGGAGCTGATGATGCGAGGGTTGCAAAGTTGAAGGGAATAGGAAGCTTGCTGGCACCAGTACGTGATGATGCGGAGGCTCCTATGGTTGATAAACGAGGGAGATTGGTAAGGATTGAGGACCTAGATCCCGCGTTCGTGAAAGAATCGGTCAACATGCAGGAGTACCGGCCGTGGGCGGGGCGTTTTGTGAAGTCATCATACGCAACGAGCAATGACCCGATGGGGGGAGATCTCGATGTAGATATTGCGGTAATGCTTAAGCAGCGTGGACAAGCGTTTAAGATTGAGAAGCATACGCATAGCTACCCGCATTGCTGGCGCACGGATAAGCCTATACTTTACTATCCGCTGGATTCGTGGTTCATCAAAACGACTGCGTTTAAGCAGCGTCTCATAGAGTTGAATGCCACGATTAATTGGAAGCCGGAGAGTACAGGGAGCGGTCGTTTTGGAAAGTGGCTAGAGAATCTGGTGGATTGGAATCTGTCGCGTTCACGCTTCTGGGGTACTCCTCTACCGATTTGGGTGACGGCGGACCGGGCGGAGCTTCGTTGCATCGGGTCGCTCGAAGAGCTTAAGGCTGAGTGCGAGAAGGCTGTACGGGCGGGTTTGATGCCGCAAAACCCGTTGGCGGAATTTGTGCCAAACGATTTTTCGGATGGAAATTATAGACGTGTTGACTTGCATCGTCCCTTCGTTGACTCCATAGTCCTGGTTTCTAGCGAAGGAAAACCCATGTATCGCGAACCCGACTTGGTGGATGTCTGGTTTGATTCGGGGGCTATGCCTTACGCGCAGTTACATTATCCTTTTGAGAATCAAGAACTTTTCTCGCAGCGGTTTCCAGCCGACTTCGTAGCAGAGGGTGTCGACCAGACGAGGGGATGGTTTTTCACGTTGCATGCCATCGCCACTATGCTATTTGATTCGGTGGCCTTCAAGAACATCGTATCCAACGGGTTGGTCCTCGACAAGAAGGGGAACAAGATGAGCAAACGGTTGGGCAATGCCACTGATCCTTTCGAGGCGATGCGAGTTCAGGGTGCGGATGCGGTGCGATGGTATATGTTGACTAACGCGCAGCCGTGGGATAATTTGAAGTTCGACATGGCGGGTGTCGAGGAGGCGGCAAGGCGTTTTTTTGGAACCCTTTACAACACGTACTCCTTTTTCGCCCTTTACGCAAATGTGGATGGGTTTACCGGGAAAGAACCCTTAGTTCCCTTAGCGAGTCGGCCAGAGTTGGATAGATGGATTCTCTCCTCGCTCAATACCCTGGTGCGGGAGGTGCGCCAGGCCTTCGCGGAGTATGAACCGACACGGGCGGGGCGGGCAATACAAGAGTTTACGATTGAGCAGCTGAGTAACTGGTACGTGCGCCTGAATAGAAAACGTTTTTGGGGAGGAGGCCTTGATGAGGATAAGTTGGCGGCCTACCAAACCCTATTCTCTTGTCTGGAGACTATCTCAAGGCTGATGGCGCCGTTGGCCCCCTTCTATGCAGAAAATCTTTATCGAGATTTACATGGGTTTGGGGATACCGTTAGGGATGGTGACGGTTCGCCTTCGAGCGTCCATTGTACAGATTTTCCGCAGGTTGAGGAGGTCTATATTGATGCAGAATTGGAGCAACGGATGCGGCTGGCGCAGTCTGTGTGCTCAATGGTATTAGCCTTACGGCGAAAGGTATCCATTAAGGTGCGTCAACCGTTAGGTAAAATAATGATCCCCATCTTGGATGAAGCCTTCGGAAAAAGGTTGGATGCAGTATCTCCCATCATCCTAAATGAGGTAAATGTAAAGGAGGTGGAGCGGATAGGGAAGTACAATACCCTGATTGTTAAGCGGGTAAAGGCTGATTTTAAGCGGCTTGGCCCTCGATTCGGGAAGGGCATGAAAGAATTATCGAATGCGTTAGAATGCCTCTCGCAGGATGCGATCGCGGGGTTTGAGCAGCGAGGATTCATCGAGCTTACCGTCGGCGGAACCGTGCAGAAGGTGAGTATTGACGAGGTGGAAATCCGGAGCGAGGACATACCCGGGTGGCTCGTTGCGTCCGATGGCGTTGTGACTGTGGCGTTGGATGTCACATTGACCGAACCCCTTATCGCTGAAGGTGCGGCGAGAGAGCTGGTCAATAAGGTGCAAAATCTACGAAAAGATTCGAATTTTAATATTACGGATAGAATTGTAATGGCGGTGGTGGCTGAAGATAATTCGCGGCTTGCGTTGCAGAGCAATTGGGATTATGTCCAGCAGCAAACGCTCTGCGTTGGAGTGGACTGGGTGTCAGAGTTGCCGGTGGGTTGGCCGATGGTGACGGTAGAGCTGGACTACGGGCTGGGCAATGCGCGCGTGGCCGTGCGGCAGGCGCAGGAGCGGTAGCCGCGTGCAAGTTGGAAAAAGGAGGAGCGTTGATGGGTCAAAGGAGAGAGGGTAAAGCAATGAATGGTACGGCATTGCGCGCGCCTAGGGAGCGTAAAACTTTGTATGTGCTGGGGGTGCTTGTGGTGCTTGGAGTGCTAGCTGTTGACCAGGGGTTGAAGTTCTGGGTAAAAACGAATTTTTATCTGGGGGAAGAGGTGAGGGTCTTCGGGAATTGGTTTCTTCTGCATTTTACGGAAAATAATGGTATTGCGTTTGGACTGTCCCCTTCGAATGGAACTGGCAAACTCTTGCTGAGCCTATTTCGAATAGGAACGGCCCTACTTATAGCGATAGTCACATGTCGTCTGGTGAAGCGTCGTAACGTGCCGCGCGGAGTCATTGTTGCATTGATGTTCATTTTTGCTGGGGCCTTAGGCAATATTATAGATGGCACCTTTTACGGGTTACTTTTTAGTAGTAGCGAGGGGTATGTGCCAACGGGGAGTGGCGAACTGCTTGCTCCCGTAGTGGCGAAGTTCCTCCCGGCGGGGGGCGGATATGCGCCGCTTTTCCATGGCAAGGTGGTTGACATGCTCTATTTCCCGATTATTGATACTACATTACCCGCCTGGTTCCCGGTGTGGGGAGGCGAGCGGCTGCGTTTTTTCGAACCCGTATTCAATGTGGCGGATTCTGCCATTACGTGTGCCGTTTTTTATTTGCTCCTCTTTCAGTGGCGCTTCTTGACAAAAACAAATACCAAAGGGGCGTAAAGGGAATCTAACGGAAAAAACGCCGACATGTCGCGATATCCAACTTCTTTAGACGAGGAGCAGGATGGGGAAGACGCTCCTTTAGAAAGAGCTCACGGAGATTTACTGCCCCCGCTGCTGGATGGTTCAACTGGGGAAGAGAAACCGTTCAGGGTGCGTGTTATGATTGATGATATGCGCGACGCGGATAAACCTCGTGAGCGTTTAAAGCGCCTTGGGGCTAGGGCGTTAGGGCAGGAGGAGTTGCTGGCTATTATTCTCAGGGTGGGGATGCGAAACAAGTCTGTGCTCGACTTGGCTGCTGAGGTGCTGTCTGGTTGCGATAATGATTTGCTCCAGCTGGCCGATCAGTCCGTGGCTACGTTGCAGCGGTACAAAGGGATGGGGGAAACGAAAGCGATTTCTGTGCTGGCTGCTATTGAGTTGGGACGACGCTGCGTCGACGTAAGGGCTGCGGCTGCGGATAAAATCTCTCAGCCGGATGATATTTATAATGCCGTGGCTCATAAGTATCTTGGGTGCGATCAGGAAGAGGTTTGGGTGCTCTATATGGACAACCAGAATAGGTTGCTTGACATGGTGATGCATTCCCGCGGCTCGGGGACCAACGCCACGATTGATACGAGAATTATTGCGCGTGCGGCTCTGGTCAAGAAAGCCTATGCTGTGGCGTTAACGCATAACCACCCTTCTGGGGACCCTCGCCCCAGCTCGGCGGATGTAAGCGTAACCTTAGAGCTTCGCGATGCGCTTAATCTGTTTAATATTAGGTTGCTCGATCATCTGGTAGTGGGGAATGCTGCGAACCGCTACGTTTCAATGGTGGAGGAGGGTATGCTCTAACGGGTCGCGGTTTTTGCCCCACCTCTTGATGGGGTAGTAGCGGCTAATTCATCTGGCTAGATTTTGAGCATACCGTGGCTGATTGTAGTAGCATCAGTCGCTTACGTAGTGCCATAGTAGAATTGGGGCTATTGCACGAGTAGCCCCAGTAAAGAAACTCTTTATCCATACCTGACAAAATGAGAAGGACTGCGTTTGCGTAGAATGTGGGCAATCTTGCACGAGGCTGGTAGGGCGGGGTTGAGTAAAGGCAAAGCTCAAGAATGGTAAATATGTTTTACCTTTGTTGAAGAACTAATATTTGAATAGGATGAAACGAACTTTGATTCTTAGTATGCTATGCCCTTTGCTGTGCCTAGGGCTGGGCTTGGAAGAGGCGGATGCCCAAGCGAGCCAGGTGGATATGACGAAGTGGATTACCCTTACTGTAAAGCAAGGAGCAGAGATAAAATTAGATTTTTCGGATTCCCCCTCCGATGTGTGGGTAAAGGTAACTGGCGTAGAGAACGAAAAGGAAGAGAAAGTGACTACTTCTTCAGCAGGGAAAAAGGAGTATAAGGCGGCAGGAACTACCCTCATCGTGTATGGAGCTATAGAGTGGTGTTCGATTGTTCTTATAATAGAGAAAATCTCACGGCTTTAGACGTGTCGAGAAATGGCAACCTGACAGACTTGGGCTGCTCTTGGAATCAACTATCTAGTCTGGACGTGTCGAAAAATGGCAACTTGACCAGATTGTACTGCTCCTACAATCAACTATCTAGTCTAGACGTGTCGAGAAATGGCAACGTGACCAATTTGAACTGCTCCGGCAACCGACTATCTAGCCTCGACGTGTCGAGAAGTGGCAACTTGACGGAT
>JABCPG020000081.1 GCA_013333195.2 Bacteroidia bacterium | reverse complement strand
CAGTCGCGATGGGTTGGCGTTCCTGCGTGACGTTTGCGTAAGTATGTGCATTTGTCTGTCGCGATGCTGCCCGATGCTACGCCGATGGAGCGCGGCCTCGACTTGTTTTTTTATGGTAATCAGGTGGCTATAATGCGTGTAGCTTGATTGGTTGGGGGGGATACCCGTTGGGATCGGTTCTTGAGTAATCATTGGGCGGGATGACTTTTCGCAATTATTTTATACTTTCGCGTGTCGAAGGGGTTACTTTTAAATTCATAGCGATGAAAACATTTCTGAAAATGCTTTTGGCGGTACTCGTGGGGATGTTCCTTTACGGGGTGCTGATGTTTTTCTTTCTTATGGCCATTGGGGCAGCGTTTTCTGCCGTGGGTGAGAAGTCGTCAGCGAAGGTGGAAAAGCATTCTATTCTCCGCATTAAGCTAAGCGAACCCATAGTTGATAGGGAGAGAAAGTTTGACTACATGTCATCGTTTTCTCCCTTTGGGGGTGGAAGTCAGGGGACGGAGCACGAGCTGCTCTCGGTGCTCTGGGCGCTGGAGTACGCGAAGGGGGATGACAATATTGATGGTATCTATATCGAGGCGGATGGGCTGGGCACGTCGCTGGCGAATATGGAGGAGCTACGGCCGGCGCTGCGGGCGTTCCGTGAGGAGTCCGGGAAGTTCATCTACACCTACTCTACCGGCTACGGCCAGGGGCAGTATGTTCTTGTGGGCGAGTCGAATAAGATATTGCTGAATCCGGCGGGTGGCGTGCAGGTGAGCGGGTTGTCAGCGCGCGTGCGGTACCTGAAGGGCTTCTTTGATAAATTTGGGATTACGCCGCAGGTGGTGCGCCATGGCAAGTTCAAATCGGCGGTGGAGCCTTTCTTGCAGGAAACTATGAGTGAGGCGAACCGTTTACAGCTGAGCACATTCCTGAATACCACGTGGGATTTTCTCGCCAATGCCATTGTGGACGCGCGGGGGATGCAGCGCGATTCTCTAGAAGCCTACACGAAGCGGGTTGTGCTGGGCGAAGGGGCGGAGGTGGTGACCTACGGGTTAGCTGATTCGCTGGTGTATGCCGATCAGGTTGAGTCCTTGCTTCGGGAGCGCGTGGGGCTAGATGAGGGGGAGGAGATCAATTTTGTGTCGTTGGAAGATTATGTGGCTTTCGCCAAGACGAAGCAGAAGGTAAGTGCCAAGGGCGATCGCGTCGCTGTGCTATACGCGCAGGGGGAAATCGTAGAGTCGGATGAAACGGAGGGGATTATTGGAGGGGAAGGGTTTATTGAAGAGATTCGTAAGCTGCGCGAGGATTCGAAGATTAAGGCCGTGGTGCTCCGTGTGAACTCCCCTGGGGGCAGCGCGCTGGCTAGCGAAGAGATCTGGAGGGAGTTGTCCCTTCTTAAGGAGGAGAAACCGTTGGTGGTATCCATGGGCGATTACGCCGCGTCGGGGGGATATTACATTTCGTGCGTGGCGGATGAGATTGTGGCTGATGCGACGACGCTAACCGGGTCGATAGGCGTTTTCGGTTTGATGTTCAGCGCGGAGAGGTTGATGCGCGAGACGTTGAAGGTGAATTCTGAGGTAGTGCGTACGCACCCGCACGCGGATATGGGCACGATGGATCGGTTGCTGACGGACGAAGAGAAGGCGATTGTGCAGCGCTCAGTGGAGAATGTGTACGATGTCTTTACCCGTCGCGTGGCGGATGGAAGGGGGATGGAGCAACCCGCCGTGGATAGCATTGGGCAGGGGCGTGTGTGGAGCGGCGTGGATGCGGTGCGCATTGGGCTTGTGGACACCATTGGAGGACTACAGGTGGCGATAGCCCGGGCCGCGGCGCTGGCAGATCTTGAAAATTACCAGGTGCGGGAGTTCCCCGTTAAGGAGGAGGGGAGCTTCGATGCTATTATGCGGAAGGTGCTACGCAAGATGCAGGTGCTTGGGCCTAAGGTGTCGACTCCTCTTGGCGATGAGATGGCGCGTGAGGCCAAGGAGCTGGAGTCGCTCATGCGGCGAAAGGGAATCCGTGCTGAGCTTCCTTTCCGCGTAGAGGTGGAGTAACGGTGCTTCGGGGCGTGCAGGGTTCGTTCCGATTGGGTGTTGGAGTTCGTATGTCATTGCGGGCGCGCTATCTTTGGATGGTGCGCCCGTGATGGGTTAGGGCTGTTGATGCGGAGGGGAAGGGGGAGCGTTGCTAGGGGGATGCTATTCTGGAATTGGCGGTGCACGACTTTTTGGCGGTGGGCATTTCACGGTTTCGTTCGTTCTACTGTTGATGCGGTAATTGGCGGGTAACCCTTTTTAGATTATTTTTTTGAAGTAGGGATGGTGAAGAATCGTTTGCTACGGGTGTTGCTGTGGCCTGTGGCGTGGCTGTACGGTGTCGTGGTGCTGGCGCGGGGTGCGCTGTACGATTGGGGTTGGCTCCGGTCGGTGCGTTTGGGTATCCCTACGCTGGTGGTGGGGAATTTGGCGGTCGGGGGAACCGGCAAGTCGCCCATGGTGCGCGATGTGCTGAAGCGGCTGGAGGGTAGGGGGGTGAGCGCGGCGATGCTGAGCCGTGGGTATGGTAGGCGCACGCGGGGATTCCGTAGCGTGTACGCCGAGAGGAGCAGCGCGAGTGAAGTGGGGGATGAGCCGTTGATGGTGGCGCGGGGCGCAGCCGGCGCGAAGGTGGCGGTGTGTGAGGATAGGTTGCGAGGTTGCAAAGCGCTGACGGAGATATACAGTGGGCTGCAAGCGATTGTGCTCGACGATGCGTTTCAGCATAGGCGACTTCGCGGGAAGGTGAATTTACTCCTAACGCGGTATGGTAGGTTGTACGTTGATGACTACCCTATGCCCGTGGGGCGGCTGCGGGATACTGCGCGGCAAGCAAGGCGGGCAAATGCCGTGGTGGTGACGGGGTGTCCCATGGGTCTTACCGAGCGTGAGGCTATGCAGATCGCGGGCCGCTTGCAGCTGCGTGAAGGGCAGGGGCTGCTCTTTGCCGCTACTGAGCAGGGGACACCGTACCGGCTGCTCGAGGAGGGGAGGGACGCTGCCTGGCAGGACGTGCGCGAGGTGGTAGCGCTGGCTGGGATTGCGGATCCGAAGCCGTTCTTTGATTGGTTGGCTGGGGAGAAGCGATTGGCCGAAACGCTAAGGCTGAGGGATCATGGGCGCATTGGGCCAGGGGCGCTGCGCCGGTTGAAACAATGGGCTGCGCAAGGACGTACAATCGTCGTTACGGAAAAAGATGCGGTGCGGCTTGAAGAGGCGGCTGGGGGTGATGCTGCGTTGCTACGGCAGGTGTGGGTGGCCCCGATAGCGCTGCGCTGGTTGTTCGATGGGGAAAAGAAAATGGGGGAGCTGCTAGATGGGTTACTACGATGACGTGTGTCGTTGCGCCGGGGTGCTGGCGCAAAGGTTGGGCGGTCGGAAGCCTACGGTGGCGCTCGTCCTTGGCTCGGGGCTAGGCGATTTTGCGGAGCGCATGGATGGGGCTATGGTCGTGGGGTACGGCGAGTTGCCGGGGTTCCCCCTGTCAACGGTGCCGGGCCACGCGGGACGTTTTGTATGCGGCGAGGTGCGGGGCGTGGAGGTGCTTGCGATGCAGGGACGATTCCACTACTACGAGGGTTACACCATGCAGCAGGTTACGATGCCCATCCGTGTTATGCATGAGCTGGGGGTGAGGCGATTGCTGGTTTCGAACGCGAGCGGTGGGATGAATCCTACGTTTCAGCCCGGCGATATCATGCTAATCTCCGACTACATTAACATGATGCCTAACCCTCTGGTAGGTCCTAATGAGGAGTCCTGGGGGGTGCGATTTCCAAGTATGCATGATGCGTTCAGTGAAGAGCTGCGCGGCTACGCGTTGGAAGCTGCCCGGGAGGTGGGGTACACGCTAGTTGAGGGGTGCTATTTGGGGACGACTGGCCCGTCGTTTGAAACTCCGCACGAGTATAATTTTTTTAGAACGATAGGTGCTGATGCCGTGGGGATGTCGACGGTGCCGGAGGTCATCGTGGCGAGGCATTGCGGTATGGAGGTGGTTGGGCTCTCGTTGATTTCTAATGTTGGGGGGTTGCATCGCCGCGTGGCGGTAACGCACGAGGAGGTGCAGATGGCGGGCATTCGCGCCGCGGCACGTTTCGCGGAGATTGTTGAGGCGTTGGTCCCGAGGTTGGCGCCGCGGGGCTGCGCGGGATTGTAGGGGTAGACGTGTGGGGTGGGGGTGCTTTTGATAAATCGGAGAAGGCTGTGACAAAGCTGAGTGTAAATATAAACAAAGTGGCCACGCTGCGCAATGCGCGTGGCGGTGATAATCCGAACGTGCTGCTGGCCGCGGAGCGAGCGCAGGCTTGGGGCGCGCAGGGCATAACGGTGCATCCGCGCCCGGATGAGCGCCATGTGACGTATAACGATGCGCGGCTGCTGAAGCGGGTGATAACCACGGAGTATAACATTGAGGGGAATCCTATCCCGCGGTTCATGGAGCTGGTGCTTTCTATACGTCCGCAGCAGGTGACGCTCGTGCCCGACGCTGAGGATGCGATTACTTCGAGCGCGGGTTGGGATACCGTGGCGCATGGGGAGTATCTGCGAGGGGTGGTGCAGGCGTTGAAGGAGCAGGGGATTAGGGTATCGATATTTGTAGACCCTGAGGTTCGCATGGTGGAAGGGGCTGCCAAGGTGGGTGCGGATAGGGTGGAGCTATACACAGAGCCGTATGCCAAGGGCTTTGCTAAGGACCGTGCGGCGGCCATCGCCCCATACGTTGCGGCGGCTAGGCGGGCAAGGGAGCTGGGGCTGATGGTGAATGCTGGGCATGATTTGGATTTGACCAATCTGAGCTTTATCGTGGAGAGTATTCCGTGGATTGCTGAGGTGTCGATAGGGCATGCGCTCATTTGCGATGCGCTCTACTTGGGGTTGGAACGATCGATAGCGAGCTACCTTGATGCGATCCGCGCTGGGGCAGGGGCTGCTGCCGAGTAGAAGGTGGGGTTCTCCCAATCCGTTGCGCCCACCGCTCGTGCTGCTGCATGGGCTGTATGGGCGTGGCGATCAGTGGTGCTTGTACGCAACCGCGCTGCGGTCCGTGTTTGATGTGATTGCGCTCGATCTGCGTAACCATGGCGGTGCGTTCCATGCGCCTACGCAGGCGCACGCTGAGATGGTTGGAGATGTGATGCGTACGCTCGATTCGCTTGGGGTAGAACGTTTTTGGGTGATGGGGCATTCCATGGGAGGGCGTGTGGCCATGCAGCTGGCCCAGCGAGAGCCGACGCGGGTTTTAGGGTGCGTTTCGCTGGATGCCCTGATACCCGGCGCGCAGTTTTCTTCCAAGCTGGCGGGTTACCATCAGCGCGTGGTGGGGGT
>JABCPG020000080.1 GCA_013333195.2 Bacteroidia bacterium | reverse complement strand
CCTTTAAATAGGAGTATAAAAGAGTGCATTCGAATTGTTTTCACTACAGCAGAACTCTCACTATTTTTGCAGTGTGAATTTTGAGGTACGTCGGATGCTAGCAGATTAAAGGTGGCCTTGGCTGAAAAGAAAAATTAAAATCGTTCCGCTCAGATGCGGATAAACTGACTGCGGTTCCCAAGGAGTGTACCTGTTTCTCCTCCCTGGACCTGGGTGGTTCAGTGCGGTAGATAGAGGTACTGAGAACGGACATAGAAGCATAGAATGATAAAGCGAGGTTTACACATACATGTCGCAGAAAAAGGATTTTATATCGTGTCGCAGAGGTATCAAATACCTTGACCTATTCGCTGGAGCTGGAGGCTTTAGCGAGGGATTTATGCAGGCATATACGGACGATAAATATTACGATTTGCGTCTGGCGAGTGACATCAATGAGAATTCAGAACTTACCCATAGAGTTCGCTACAATAAGATGCTTGGCCTTGATACAAAGTTTATACGCAAAGATATAATGGATGATTCGTTCCTGCCCAATCTTCTAAACGAGCTAGGCGATCAGGAGATTGATGTTATTACGGGAGGCCCAAGTTGCCAATCGTTTAGCCTTGCCGGTCGAAGAAAAAAACTCGATAAGCGCGATGACCTTTTCTTCCATTATCTAAAGGTGATAAAGGCGCTCCGCCCTAAATACTTCGTGATGGAAAACGTCAAGGGAGTTCTTACTAAGGACGAAGGGCGCATTAAAGAACGTATTATTCGAGAGATACGCTCCATTGTTGATGATAAGAAGGTAGATCAACTCTTCACGTTTCTTAAGGGTTCATTACAACCCATATTGTCCCCAGCTGTGTATTCTTCTGTATGCATGAGACTGAGTATGGAAACCATTGATACTGATTGGGATAAGACATGGAAAATGTACTTTGATAATCTTGACCAGCAGTTAAAGACTCTGACCAAGAAACTTCCGTATAATGTTAGCAAGAGCGATACGTCAGTTAATACCGTCAGGCATGGGCTAATACTGTTGCAGATGAGAAAGCAGCGCGAAAGCATCCGTAAGCAGGTTATTCAGCTCAAAACGACGGCGCGCATCGACAATGATGTTTTTATGGGTGGCTATAATGCTATCGTTGAAACGATTTCGGACGAACAGATTTTAGATAGAACGCTTGAGGCTATTCGAAATATAGCAAAAATAGGCAATTGCGAGGAGGAGGCCGAGAATCTGAAAACGTCTTTAGAGATACTTGTAATGACGTTTGATGAGTGTATAGACTTCATCAGAACAAAATTTAGCGGGCATAAGGCGGCCCTAAATAGTTTTGAGGCTCTTATGAGCGGGATACGCTTATACAATATACAAGGCCCCATTGTCGTTCTGTCGTCAGACTATGGAGTTCCACAGAACAGGGAAAGGGTTTTGTTTATTGGCTGTCGGAACGATCAGGACTTAATAACAGATATTCCTGCCACCGTGACAGATGGAGAAAGAGTGAAGGTATACGAGGCTCTTTGGGATCTGGATATGGTTGGTAATGGAGAGGCTGCGAAGAGTTACAGAAGTCCCCATTCGGTAGAGAGATATGAGTGTGCTAAGCTTCGCCGCCGCCTGCAGGGAGAACCCGACGATGGGGGGCTTTTGTTTTCAGAATGGTCACGCGTAGGGAGGCTGGGGCATCGGTTCACGTTCGATGAGGAGCCCTTTTACGTTGCGAGTATGTCGGAGCTAGAGGATGTGAAAAAGCACCAGCGCATGGAGCTATTCAACCATCAGACAAGTCTGCAGAGCGATTTAGTGCGGGAGCGGTTAAGGATAATAGCCAAGCATGGAGATTACGAGAAGTCAAAAGCGGAGCTCAAAGAGAAGGGCTTGGAATCGCAGAAGCGCAATTATACCGTTCTTAATCCTCTCGGCCAAAGCCCGACAGTATGTACGATGCCAGATGATTTCATTCACTACGCAGCATATAGGTCGCCCACAGTCAGAGAGATGGCGCGTCTGCAAAGCTTTGATGATTCCTTCGTTTTTCAAGGGAAACGTCAGACCGGAGGAAATAATCGTCAGAAAGAGATCCCTCAGTACACGTTGGTAGGCAATGCCGTTCCGCCACTGATGGCGAGAGCAATTGCCGTTACATTATTGGAACATATAAAGTAGGGAGAGGTAAGGTTAATATGCGTCCGTTTACTGCCTTTGAGCAAGAGAATGTGAGGTTCTTAGTTAATCTCAACGTTCGTTTCACTCAGGTTGAGATTACCCCTACTGGTCTCTCCAAGAGTATCTTGGACGCTACGGCCCCCATGCGGGCCTATTTCTTAGAAGAGGGTATCCACAACTATGAGGAGCAGCGTTGCGGCATTTGGTGGAGCGCGGGGGTGCTGGGGAAACGAACTATTTAAAGGTGCCTGCGCAAAGAATCAAAAAAAAGGCTGTCCTGCCTTTTGCATTTCAATGCCTAATAGAAAGATTCTGTTCTGCACCCTACAGGGAAAGGAGATTTGTTTTTACGATGGGAAAGCCGCTGGAGGGACTGGTAGTGAAAGGGAGCTAAAGATTTTTACGAAGATGGTTTGTGGGTGAAGATTTTTACTTACCTTTGCGGTCTAGAATGTAGTAGATCGAGAAGGGGAACAAAGATGTACGTAGTAGTAGAGATAGCTGGACAGCAGTTTAAGGTAACCGGGAATCAAAAGATTTTCGTTCACCGTTTGGCGGGCGAGGTAGGAGATGCGGTAACATTCGACCGCGTTTTGCTGGTGAATAATGGTGGCAATGTGACGGTAGGTACTCCCTGCGTGGCTGGTGCGAAGGTGAGCGCGAAGATACTTGACCACGTGAAGGGGGATAAGGTTGTGGTGTTTAAAAAGAAGCGTCGCAAAGGCTACCGAGTGAAGCGCGGCCATCGCCAGCAGTTCACGCAGATTGAGATTGGAACGATAGAGGCGTAGATTTTGAAGGGTAAGGAGGACAGGAGAAAATGGCACATAAGAAAGGTGTAGGGAGTTCGCGGAACGGTCGTGATTCGCAGAGTAAGCGGCTCGGTGTAAAAATTTTCGGTGGACAGTTTGCCAAGGCAGGGAATATCTTGGTACGGCAGCGGGGTACTAAGCACAATCCTGGGCTGAATGTGGGTCTCGGACGTGACCATACGCTGTTTGCACTCGTTGATGGAGAAGTTTTTTTTGAAAGGAAGCGTGATGATAAGTCCTACGTGTGTGTTCGACCGTTAGGCTAGCAGTTGGGCTGCTCTTTTGGGGTTTCGTTCCCTCTAAAGATATCGGAAGGGCGGGCTGGCCGCGGCCCCATTGTTTTGGGCAAACCCCCCAATGATCAGTAAACCAAGACCGCCGGATGG
>JABCPG020000079.1 GCA_013333195.2 Bacteroidia bacterium | reverse complement strand
GTTTCGATTTATAGCCGGCAGCAGCCTATAGCTGCGGGCCTGCCGCTACCAGACGTTTACCCGCCTCGTTATCCGTGAAATTTTTAAAGTTCGCCACGAATTTCTCAGCTAAGGCGCGCGCCGCTTTCTCCCAATCCGCCGCGTTGGTCCAGGCGTTCCGAGGATTTAGCATCTTGGAGTCGACGCCCGTAACGCTCTTGGGAACTCGCAGGTTAAAGATGGGGAGCGTTTCGAACTCCGCGTCGATGAGATCGCCACGAAGGATCGCATCGATAATCGCGCGCGTGGACGGAAGGTCAATGCGCTTCCCGACGCCGTAGGCACCCCCGATCCATCCCGTGTTGACGAGGTAGGCTCGCGAGTGGTGCTGCTCCATTTTCTTCACAAGCTCACGAGCGTACTCCGTGGGGTGCAGCGTGAGGAACGCCTGCCCGAAGCAGCTGCTAAATGTGGGTTGCGGCTCCGTAATGCCACGCTCGGTGCCCGCCAGCTTAGCGGTGAAACCGCTTAAAAAGTGGTACTGCATCTGGTCCGGCGTGAGCATTGACACGGGGGGCAGCACCCCAAAAGCGTCTGCCGTTAGGAAAATAACGTTCTGCGCATGGCCCCCCTTCGAAATGGGCTTTACGATATTCTTTATGTGGTATATGGGGTACGATACACGCGTGTTCTCCGTCTTCTTCGTCGACGAAAAGTCTATTTTCCCCTTCGCATCCACGTCCAGGTTCTCCAGAAGTGCGTCGCGACGTATGGCGCCGTAGATATCCGGCTCTTTCGTGGGGTCTAGATTTATGCACTTCGCGTAGCAGCCCCCCTCAAAGTTGAACACCCCATTGTCGTCCCAGCCGTGCTCATCGTCGCCGATGAGCTCCCGGTGCGGATCGGCTGATAGCGTCGTTTTTCCTGTGCCTGATAGCCCGAAGAAGATGGCCACATCACCCTTCTTACCCATGTTGGCGCTGCAGTGCATCGACGCTATACCGCGGAGCGGCAAGAAGTAGTTCATCATGGAGAATATACCCTTCTTCATCTCTCCGCCGTACCATGTCCCGCCTATGCAGGCCATGCGCTCCGTGATGTGGAACGCCGCGAATACCTCGCTATTTAGCCCCTGCTCTTTCCATTTGTCGTTCTTCGTCTTCGAGGCCACCAGCACCACGAAATCGGGTTCGAACGTCTTTAGCTCCTCCTCGGTGGGCCGAATGAACATGTTTTTCACAAAGTGCGCCTGCCACGCCACCTCGGCTATGAAGCGTACCTTGATGCGAGTATTCTCATTCGCACCGCAGAAGCAGTCCGACACGAATAGCCGCTTACCGCTAAGCTGCTTCGCGCTTATCTTCTTCAGGTAATCCCACGTCTCCTGCGTCATCGGCTTATTGTCCGAACTCTTCTTGCCCGCCTCGTGCCACCAGACATGCTTTTCGGTCTCCGCATTTTTGACGATGTACTTATCCTTTGGGGAACGACCCGTGAAAATGCCCGTGTCCACATTCACCGCGCCTAGCTCCGTGAGCTGTCCGCGTTCGTACCCTTCCAGCTTGCTGTCGAGCTCCATGTTGTAGAGCGCATCGTACGATGGGTTGTGAAGTATCTCGATGGGATTCTCTATCCCGTATCGCGAAAGATCTACTGCCATTGCTTTATTTATTTATTTCAACCACCGCATCCTTCCCTGAATGCGATTTCAATTACCGCAAAGTTAACACTTTTCCTTCTTAACGAAAAAAGAACGAAAAGGTTTAGGTTACGTTTGCTTTCGCTTTGATGCATGGTGATGCTTCCACCACTTGCTAAGGGGATTAACCCTTTCTCCAATCGGTGCTCCTACCTAGAAAATCGTTTGGGTTTACACCGCGGTGCGCTTTACGTGCGTGGCGGGGAGGCGTATGCTCAGAGGAGCGCTTACTTCGCAAAAGCAGATCGGCCAGGGCGATGGCGGCGTAGCTCTCCACGATGACCGGGGGGCGCAGCGCGAAGCATACGTCGTGGCGTCCGCCGATGCGCAGCGTCTCCATGCGTTTCTGGGATAGGTGGAATGTTTCTTGCGGCCGGGCGATGGACGGCGTTGGTTTAAAGGCCACCCGTAGCGTCAACTCGTTACCGTTGGTCAGGCCTCCATTGGCGCCCCCGGCATGGTTGGTGGCGGTATGCCCCTGCCCATCGAGGTAGGGGTCGTTGTGCTCGGAGCCTAGCATGGAGGCGCTCGCGAATCCATCGCCGAATTCTACGCCGCGTGCCCCCGGAATGGCCATTAATGCCTTGGCAAGGAGGGGTTCTACCCCATCGAAGGGCGGTTCCCCAATGCCTATGGGGAGTCCGTTCCCGCGTAGCGCCACGATGCCCCCGAGCGAATCGCCCCGCGTGGCTGTGGCAGCTAGCAGGGCATCCCACTCGGCACGTCTTGTCGATGGCCCTACCTGTATTAGCTCCGCGTGGAGCTCGGCTGGGGCTAGCACTAGCTTGGCGATGGTACCCGCGGCCACCATCGCCGCGGTGAGGCGTCCCGAGTATGCTCCGCCGCCACGTGGATCGTTAAAACCTTTGTAGCGCACGCTGGCCACCATATCGGCGTGCCCGGGGCGAGGGTGATGCATCAGCTGGGTGTAGTCCTCTGAACGTGCGTCGCGATTCTTAATTAGGAGTGCTATGGGGGCGCCGGTCGTGTGGCCTTGGTATACCCCGGCCACGAATACCACTTCGTCCGGCTCTCGGCGGGTGGTTACGAATCGACCTTCACCCTGCCGACGTAGCATCGCGGCGCGCAGCTGTTCGTGGTCTACGGCTAGCCCCGCGGGCACTCCATCGATGGTGGCTACTAACGCCTCCCCATGGGATTCTCCGCAGATGCTAACCCTAAATAATTCCCCTAGCGTGTTCATCTCCCATGCTGCGTTCGGCGATACGACCTTCCGGCGGCGCTTCCCGATGTCGTGCCCTGCTATTGGTTATGCGTTAAATTTTGCGATACCTGCAATTTTAGCGGTACGGGTATCCCGAACGCGGAGATTCTCCAGGATCGGTCGGTTCGCGCAGCTTGCCAGCATTTTTATACATGGCGTTGAGGGCGCTGTCCGCGTTGGGCTCAATGGCCCCGCGTATCAGCTCGCCCCTCCTGTATTCCAACGTATCGATGCTCTTCCCATCGACGCCGTGCTGTAGCCATACTCCCTCTCTCTTCCCTTTTGCAAATTGCCCCGTGAGCTTGGGTCTACCCGAGGTGTAGAGCGTGGCGGCTGGCCCGTCCTCTAGGCCGTCATGCGCGGTCCAGAACGAAGAGAGCGCGCCGCTATTGTAATATTTTTCCTGCCTTCCCTCGAGCTTTCCCTTGCGCCAGCGTTCCCGCGCTGCCAGTTGCCCTTCATCGGAGTAGTACTCCCATGCCCCTTCCCGTTCGCCTTGGGCGTACCCCTCCCGTGCCACCACCTGCCCGTTTGAGAGGAGCGTCCAAACGCTATCCTTGCGTTGATTCACGTAATTGCCCGTCGCGATGAGCTTCCCGGCGTCATCGTATATTTTCGCCTTCGTCTTTCGCCCCGCTGGGGTGTGATAGAGATCGGCAATAAGAATCCCCTTTTCATTGTAGCGGAGGGTCCTTCCCACCGGGCGATCATCACGAAATTGCGCGCGGTAGGCCACCTTCCCATTGGGGTAGCGCTTCATCCAGAAGCCCTGTTTCCGCCCCTTGCCGTCGGTCTGGTTGTACGTTGTATCGCCAGACGCCCCCTTCGGCTCACGTTGCAGTACCTCTCTCCCTCGCGAATGGATCGGCGGGGATAGAAGCGCCAGCGCGAACGCGAGGTGTAAAAAGAGAATCTTTAAACCGGTAGACCTACTCTGCATGGCGAGATGTTCGTTTGCAACCCATTCCTTCCTACGGGGCGGGTGGGGTGCTTCGGCGTCTACAATTTTTCGGAAATGGCCTTCGCCAGCGCGGAGAACTCCTCCTGCGTGAGCTGCGCGTGCCGACCGTGAAAGTCCAGATCTCCCTCCCGCTCTATGGGTACAAGGTGCATATGCGCGTGGGGTACCTCCATGCCCAGCACCGCGAGCGCGATCCGTTTGCATGGTACCACCGCTTCAATGGCTCGCGCCACCCTCCGGGCGAACGGGAGCATGCGTTGCAACGTCTCTTCAGGCAGTGCGAACAGGTAGTCCACCTCCTCTTTCGGCACCACCAGCGTGTGCCCTTTGCGCAGGGGATTAATGTCCAGAAAGGCTATAAAATGGTCGTCCTCTGCCACTTTGTAGCAGGGTATTTCTCCCTGAATGATTTTTGTGAAAATCGTTGCCATCGTCATTGCGCCATTTATGAAACGGAGATTGAGAGAATTTCCATTTCCAAATTCCCTTTGGGAACGGTCACGGTGACCACGTCGCCCACCTTCTTCCCGAGTAGCGCCTTCGCGATGGGCGTTTCCGTGGAAATCTTTTTCTGGCGGAAGTCCGCTTCGCTTGATGACACGATGATATACGTTTCCTCTTTTCCCGTGGTGTGGTTCATCACCCGCACCGTGCAGTGAATCTTCACCGTCGATGTGTCAATGGTGCTCGGGTCTATGAGACGCACGCTGGCCACCGTGGCTTCCAGTTCGGCTATACGCTCTTCGAGGTGCGCCTGCGCCTCTTTGGCCGCATGGTACTCCGCGTTCTCTGAAAGGTCGCCTTTATCGCGCGCTTCCGCTATCGCGCGCACTATCGCGGGCCGCTCCACGTCGCGTAGCTGATCCAGTTTCGCGCATAGCTGCGCTAGCCCCTCTTTAGTCAAATATTGTGTTCCTGCCATTCCGATCCCCCAACTCTTTTGGAACGTTTTTTATAAAAATACCCACTCGTTGTCAGGCATTTAACTCGCTCCGTACGTTGAATTTTGGCTGCAAAGGTAACACTTTTTTATAACCCGGCGGGCTTGCTCCCTTCCTTTTTACCTTTTGGGTATCGGCGCGCAGGGCTATTCGCTGTCTCCACAGGCTTTTGCTAACTATGAATTGCGCATTGCTGGGTTTTAGCTTTTCGGCAAATCGTGGGAGGGGGGCGGTGGTGTCATCTCCTACGTCTGAGGATGCCATCGCGCGTAGCGCCGTGGGGATGCTTCGTTCCGTTCTGCGTAGCCGCGCTTCGCCCGTTTTCCGCGCGTATTGTCCCTCTTCTTCTAGGCCGTGGGGAGGGTAGGATTACTGGAATTTACGCTACCGCGCAATATTACTCGTCGCGGCCTCCTCGCCGGCTAAAAGAATTTCTATGCCAGCGGCCGCCGCGTGCGTTCCGAATAGCGCGGGCATGTAGGATATCACCCCTACGCGGGTCCGTTTGTAGGGTTCTCCGTCTACCTTTTCACATGCCGATTTGTCGGGTAGCTCTGAGCTCCATACTGCGCGGCAATCGCCCGATGCGCCGAGCCTTCGCAGGCGGCGGCGGACCAGCGCGGCGAGCGGGTCGCCTTTCACCTCCCATAGCGATGTTACCCGCACCGCATCCGCGGCGCGGCGGCCCCCGCATCCCATCGATGATACGAGGGGAGTGCCCATCTCGAGGGCACCGCGGATCAAATGCACCTTTGGGCCGGGCGTGTCGATGGCATCCACGATGAGGTCGTATGGTTGCGCCACGAGCGCGTCTAGGGCTTCGTCGTGGAGCAGGGAGTGTATGGCGGTGATGTCGATTGTGGGATTGATGTCGAGTAGCCGTGCCTTGGCCACGGCTACCTTGGGCATTCCTAGGGTCGAATGGAGGGAAAGGAGTTGACGGTTGAGATTGGTGGCTTCAAACGTATCACCATCCACGATGGTGAACCGGCCCACGCCGGCCCTTGCCAACACCTCCGCGGCGTAGCCCCCTACGCCCCCAATGCCCACCACCAGCACGTGGGCCGCCGCGAGACGTTTTGCGCCCTCAGCCCCTACTAGCAATTCCGTGCGGGAGTTCCACTGCTTCACGTTGCGTTCCTCGTTCCTTTTTATGTTATGCGTTCCTCGGGCTGCGTGTATCCTAGGCGCCGGGCGGTGGGCGTTGATGTTATAGCCTCTCCGCGGCCTCCTTTCCAAAGAAGCGCATTACGTTGCGTTCTATTTGCGCCTGCGCGGTGTCTAGCGGGATGCCCTTTAGGAGGGATACGGCCTGATAGACGCTTTCGATCGGGGCGCCTGAGGCATCGGTTTCTAGAAGCAACCGGTCGTCGGGTATCTGTCGCGTCGTTTCTGGGAGTTTCCCTTTGGCATCCAGCCCCACCGATATGTACCAATCATGCGCCAGCAGCTGTTCGAGCGTGGGGGTACTACCGCGAAACCCATGCACGGCCTTTGCCCCTTTGAAGCCGCTTTGCCGTACCGCTCGGATCAGCTCGCTCCAGGCGCGCACGCAATGTACCACTAGAGGCTTTTTGGCGTTTTCAGCAACCTCAAGCTGTCGCGCTAGCAGGTTTTGCTGCACGTCCATACAGGCGCCTTTAAGCCTATCCAGGCCGCATTCCCCGAGCGCCAGGCAGCGCGGTAGAGCTAGGAGGAGTGGCAGTTCCTTCTCCACGCGTTCCGCGGCGTCTGCGCGGGCAGAGTCCCAGGGGTGCAGCCCAATCGAGAAGTAGACCCCCGGGGGGATTCGCGCCTGTTCGTAGAGCGAAAAGCTCAGCACCGCGCCGCCCTGCGCGGTGCCCGCCACGGACGCGTGTCTATGGAAATCGTAAAGCTTCATGCAAGGCATCTCCGCGCAATGGGCCATCGCGCTCCCGTTGGATCTTAACCCGCTGGCCCTACCGTTCTAGGTAGGTGTAGCCGTAGAGGCCAGACCGGTAGTTGGATAAAAATTCTTTGCCCTCCGCGAGGGATATTAAACCCTGTTTCACTGAGGCTCCGACCCACGATTCCACCGTGCGCACGAGCTTTTTGCTGTTATACTGCACGTACTCCAGCACTTCGGCCACGGTTTCTCCATCTATGACCTGATCGATATGGTAGCCCTTGGCGTTTACGGTGATGTGCACCGCGTTGGTATCGCCGAAAAGGTTGTGTAAATCGCCCAGAATCTCTTGGTACGCCCCAACGAGGAATACCCCGATGTAGTAGTGCTCCCCTTTTTTCAGCTCATGCACCGGGAGAGAGTACGCTCGATTGGTCGTGGAGATAAAATTTTCAATCTTGCCATCGGAGTCGCACGTGATATCCTGGAGCGTCGCCATGCGCGTAGGTTTCTCGTCGAGCCGCTGAATGGGTATGATGGGGAAAATCTGATCGATGGCCCACGAGTCGGGTAGCGATTGGAAAAGCGAAAAGTTGCAAAAGTACTTATCCGTAAGCATCTTATCGAGGATTCGTAGCTCCTCGGGGATATGCTTCAGCGTGCTGGCAAGCTCCATCACCTTGTAGGCGATACTCCAGAAAAGCCGTTCCACCATCGCGCGGGTTGTCATGTCCATGTGCCCATGCGGGAAGCCCGCCAGCACCTCTTCGCGAATCTGCTGCGCGTCGTGCCAGCTCTCCAGAAGGCCTGACAAATTGATTTCGTGGTATATCTCGTAGAGTTCGCGCGCGAGGTCATTGGCCCCCGCCGGCAGCTCTTCGCTCTCGCCCCATTGCGGGAGCGTCGCGGACTCCATCACCTCGAATACAAGTACAGCGTGGTGCGCCGCTACCGCCCGCCCCGACTCCGTGATAACGTTAGGGTGCGGCAGTTCGGCCTTGTTGCTCGCGTCCACAATGGAGCTTATCACGTCGTTAACGTACTCCTGTATACTGTAGTTCATGCTGCTCGCCGAATTGGCAGACCGCGTCCCATCGTAGTCCACGCCAAGCCCCCCCCCTATGTCAACGAAATCGATCCCGAATCCCTGCTGGCGTATCTGCACGTAGAATTGGGAAACCTCCTGGATCGCGAGCTTGATGCGTCGGATCTTCGTCACCTGGCTACCTATATGGAAGTGGAGCAGCTTGAGGCAGTCTTCTAAACCCTTCTCGCGCAGATAGTCCAGCGCGTTCAGCAGCTCGCTGCAAGTCAGCCCAAATTTGCTCGCCTCCCCGCCGGAGTCCTCCCACTTACCGCTCCCTGAGGTTGCTAATTTTATGCGTAGACCGATGCTCGGCCGCATGTTGAGACGCTCCGCGATTTTTACTATAAGCCGTAGCTCGTTGGGCTTTTCTACAACTAGATACACCCGTCGGCCCATCTTTTGGGCGAGTAGCGCCAGCTCGATGTAGTCCTCATCCTTGTAACCGTTGCAGATTATTAGGGAGTCTTGGTCGCCCTGCTGCGCAATCACAGCGTGTAGCTCCGGCTTGCTCCCGGCCTCCAGGCCGATGTGAAACTTCTGCCCATGTGACACGATTTCTTCCACCACGGGGCGCATCTGGTTCACCTTTATCGGGAAAACCACGAAGTTTTGCCCTTCGTAGCCGTACTCCTCCGCCGCCTCGGTAAAGCAGTTTGACATCGCTTCGATTCGCGCATCGATTATGTCGGGGAATCGTAGGAGAATGGGGGCGCTTACGTCCCGTAGCGACAGCTCGTCGATCACGTCGCGTACTACCACTGAGGGCATCCCCGGCTTCGGCGTCACCACCATTTTCCCCTCCGCATTGATAGAAAAGAAATCTAATCCCCAACCCTCCACATTGTATAGCTCCGTGGAATCCTCAATTTGCCATTTTCGCATCGCTGCCATTATTCGCCAATTTTTTTCGCTTGCTCCTCGCAAAGAATCCTTCGCAAAGGTATAAAAAAATAGAAGGAGGTTGAGGATGCCGCTTCGTCGTGGGCGGCTTCCAGCCATTCCTTCACTGCGCGCGGCCCCTGGGAGTAGGGCGCAACGCGGCTCGGGGGTACTGAGCTTTCAACCCGGATGGCTGAGGGGGCGCCATTACGGATGCTATTTCACGTGCGCTTCGGGCTACCCACGCATCGCAGATCATTCGTACCAAATTCGCATCAAAGTTGGTTTTCTCCAGAGAAAACCAACTTTGGTATGGGTATGGTGCGTGGGGGGAGGCATATAGCTCCTGAAACTTGGAAGCCTCACAGCGGTTTTTCTCGTCTCTAGCGGGCCCCGTGAGCTGTGGGCGTCGTGTGTCTGAGCGATGCGGCTCGGGTGGGCAATCGCCTTTGGGCTATTCGCGAGCCCTCTCCCTCCGCTGAAAGTCAAGGCGTAGTGACGTTCCACGCTGCATCGCGCGGGGGCAGATGCCGCTGCGCGCTCTGCATTTGAGTTCCAACGCAGACGTGCGAAATTCTCGATTCTACCTGCGGATATCTTTAGGGCTTTGCTGCGCGCGATGGGAGTGCCGGTGGTGCTGCTGAAAGGGGTGAGGGGAGGGTTCTAGCGGGTGCTTGGTTGACTTTTGGCATCGTTGCGCGCGTGGGAGCAGACGAATAGGAAAAGAGTGCTATATTCGCGGCGTGCATAGATATCGTATACAGATTGTTATTGCCTTGCTGCTACTTTGCGCGCGGCTCGATGTGAGGGGAGGGCCGGCGTATAGGGGAGGACCCCTGTTGCGCTACTATCCGCCTAAGGAGTACAACGCGAGCGATCAGTGCTGGACCGCGGTGCAGGATGTTAGCGGCGCGATGCTCTTTGGCACGACCGATCGTGGCGTGGTGCAGTTTGATGGGGTCCGTTTCCGCACGATACCTCTGGCAAAAAGCTCTTTTGTGCGCAACATGGTGCTCGGCGAACGGGGCGTTGCGTACATCGGAGGGGTGGGGGATTTTGGCCGCTTGGTGCCGACCCCCAACGGGGATTTGCGCTACGAATCGCTTTTGGGCACGGTGGCGGATTCTGTACCGAGCTTTCAGGATGTGTTCAAGGTGCATTCCCTCGGCCATCTTGTCTACTTCTTCGCCAAGCGGTTGCTTTTCGTTTACAACGAAGTGACCGGGCGGACTACGGTGAAGCGGATCCCGGGTTCGCAGACGTTCCTAGCCTGCCGGGTGGGCGATGAGGTGGTGATGGGTAATGGGCGGGATTCCCTGGTTTTCTACGATAATAATGGTTTTCGAAGCGTGAGGATTCATCCGTCGCCGGCCTTTCTTCGGGAACCTCAGCGCGATTGGGATCTGTATGGGGCCGTGCGGGTGGATGCGAATTTGCTGCTATTGGCCTACAATCCCGGCGGGCTGTTTTTCTATGACATGTTGACGAGTAGCATCGTGGATTTCCCGGGGGAGTTTGCGCCCCATGTTGCGGAGCTAATGCGAAGGGGGCATACATTTACAATATGCACATGTTGCAGAATGGGAATATCGGGCTCGGGATGATTTTCTCGGATGATATCGGCTACTTTGAAATCACGCTCGAGGGCAAGGAGGTGGAGACGCTGCGTGTGAGCCGCGGGTTGGGCAATGCCTTCGTTACGGACTTCACGGAGTCGCGCGACGGAACGTTGTGGCTAACGCATAACATGGGCCTTTCCGCGGTGGAAATGCAGTCGGGTTTCCGTCGCTACACGTCGTTTGATGGTATCAACGATGTGATTATCAGCCTTTGCGAGGACAAGGGGGATCTGTATATTGGGACGATGAGTAGCCTTGGTCGGCTGGAGGCGCGCGATGGGCGGGCCGCGGTGCATACTGTGGAGGGGGTCAGCAGCTCGGTCTGGCAGTATCTGCCGTACGTTAGCCCCTACACGGGGGAGCGGTTTGGCATTGCGCAGAGCCATTTGGGGGTGTACGCGGTGCGTCGCGGGAAGGCGCAGCCGCTCGAGGCGTTTGCGCGCGAAAGGCTTGGGAGCAAGAAGGGGAAACGTTTGGGGGGGTACTCCGTGCTCGTGTCGCCGTGGGATCCCGCCGTGGTGTATCTGGGGACTAACGATGGGCTAAAGGGTCTTCGCTGCTTGCCCAACGGGCGCTGGGTTATCGATGGGGAAGTCCCCAGCGTGGAGGCAGAAATACGGGCGATGATGGTCGATGCGCGGGGGCGAGTGTGGCTCGGGGCATACATGGGAGGCGTGTACCTGCTGGAGCGGTCGGCTGATGGTACGATTTCGTGCCGCCATCTTGCCGAGCGGCAGGGGCTGCGCGTGCCGAATCTCACCTTCGTTTCGGTTGTGGAGGGCAAGGCCTACCTAAGCACGCCGGATGGGGTGTTTGAGTACGAAGAATCCAGAGATACCGTGTTGCGATCCTCGCTGCCGATTCGCGGCAGGCTCGGGGTGTCAAACTTGATGGAGGTCGGGCGCGGAATGGTGTGCCAGCGGTACTCCCGGGGGGAGGATACGATTTTTATGGGGTATTACTCCTCGACAAAGGAACGGAGGGGGGAGGCTGATAGCGGGGGTTGCAACCCGTTGCGACGGTTGCCGGCGAAGTGGGTTGATGCGGTGCTGTGCACTAGCGATAGCCTGCTTTGGTTCGCGTATGGCGATGAGCTTTACAGTTACGATGCGCATCGCCGGTGCAGGGAATCCGCGGATTTCCGAGCGTACGTGAGCGCGGTGCGAACGTTGCGGGGCGATTCGGTGCTATTCGGGGGCACCTACTTTCGCGCCGACGCCGATGGGCGGGTGGAGGTGTTGAAGGAGCAGCCGAAAGGAATGGAGCTGGCGTTGCCCTACAGCCTTAATGCCCTGATATTTTTTTTCGGCACGGACGATTTCACGGTGGGCGGGACTGAGTTCCAATATTTTCTGGTGAATAATGACCGGGAGTGGTCGCGCTGGACTCGTAGCGGGGAGGCGCAGTACATGAACCTCTCGGAGGGGAACTACACGCTCCGCGTGCGGGCGAAGGATGTGTATGGAAGGATCTCGCCGGTGACTGAGTATCGGTTTTCGATCGCCCCCCCATCTTTCGGACGTGGTGGGCCTACGCGCTGTATGTGCTTATCGCCGGGGCGCTGCTGTACGTTGGGTTCAGGTTGAATGCGCGCCGTCTGCTGGCGGAGCAGCGTCGGCTCTCACGAATTGTGGAGGAGCGCACGAAGGAGGTGGTGGAGCAGAAGGAACAGATAGAGAGGCAAAAGGAGCAAATAGAGTCCAGCATTGAATACGCGAGTCGCATACAGCGGGCGATGCTCCCGCGGCAGGAGCTGATGGATGATCTTTTCCCTGAGCATTTTATGCTCTACCTGCCGCGCGACATTGTGAGCGGAGATTTTTATTGGATGCTTCGTGAAGGTCGGAAGAAGGTGTGCTGCATAGCGGATTGCACGGGGCACGGAGTCCCCGGGGGGTTTATGAGCATGTTGGGGTCATCGCTTTTGCATCGGGCGGCGCGCGATGCGCAGGGCAACATCGATACGGCGGAAATGTTGAACCATGTGCGCGAGCTGTTGATATCGAGTTTGCACCAGTCTACGTCCAATCAGTCGAACAAGGATGGGATGGATCTGGCGCTGTTCGTAATTGATGAGGAGACTAATATGCTGCAATATACTGGCGCGCATAATCCCCTCGTAATAGTGCGCCGCGGAGAGGTTATTCAGCTGCAGGCAGATAAGATGCCGGTGGGGATCTACACCAATCGGGCGAAACCGTTTTCGTGCGATTGGTTTCAGCTGGAGGAGGGGG
>JABCPG020000078.1 GCA_013333195.2 Bacteroidia bacterium | reverse complement strand
GCAAAGACATCCGGGAGGGTGGCGGCGAAATCAATGCCAAGGTTCGTTTTTGAGTATGGCCCCGTTAGCGTTGGATCGTAGAGATGCGCGAAGAGCAGGGAGCTATCGATGGGAATTAGCTTGCTAAAGCCTGTGATGAGGTCCGTGTGCCAATGGGATGTGCGCCTCATGGAATCGAGCATATCCAGTCGGGACGCGATGTGCCCATCGATAGGGAATACGGAGTCCTGGTATACGTAACGCTCGTTGGATATCTGCGAAGAATCTTCGAAGGGTACAGCAGAAGGCTGCGCCCTTTCGATTTCATTTTGCGCTATGGAATCTCTGCGCGAAGACGGCAGGAGAATCAGGGTGTCCTGCAATGCGTGGATCCCATCAGAGGGACGTTGCGTGGGTAGGCTGAGAATCCTTGAAACGGGGGAGGATGGGGTAGAGAGGGGCAATGCGAGTGATGGTATGGATCTTATCCAACAGATCACCATGACAAGTCCTATGATGGCGAGCAGCCTAGTTACTGTGGAAAATGGTAGTGTCCTTGTTCGCATTGCTCAATCGAGGCGGATGGTAGCGTATCCGCAAGGGCAAAGGTAGCAAAAGGTGTTGGCTTTACGCTTCTTCTTGTCGGAGATGGCTACTTGTTGCTTTTGCTAGGCGTGAGTTTGGGCAGCGTGAGCCTGGCGGAGTGTTTTCCCTGAAAGAAAACGCCTCTGATGGACTCGTCTCGAAGCTTACCGGCAAAGAGGGCATTTATCGTTGGGAGCTGAATCACGATGGAATCTGTCGTGGGGCGTTCGATGGTGGAGATGGACAGCGCAAAGGCGTTCTGGTTGGGGCAGTCGAACGATCCTTGCCATAGCGACCCCACCTTGGTTAGGTGGAACACCAGGGACAGCGGTTCTTCTGCCAGGAGGGTTGTCCCCTGCCAGGTTCCCCCCAAATCTTGCGCTGCTACTGGCTGGGTTGGCACCAGGGCATGTAGAAAAAGGCAGATAGGGAGTGGAAGAAAAAAGCGACTAAAACGTTTCATTTGCATTGGGTATGTAGGCTGTGGGGGCAAAGTTAGATATAATTTAGGTAAGCATTCGATGTTTTGGCCTTTGCGCGTGGGCTTTAGCCATTGGAGCGCAGAGGTGCGGGCGAAATCCCTTGGTGGATCGTTTTGCTAGGGTGGAGGGGCTAAGTTTCTACTGTCACGGCGGTTTTCCATTTCTTGCTCCTATAATCCCCATAGTTTTCATTTGCCATGCGGCTGCTGCGTGTAGACGGGGTTATCCTGCATTATTAATTTACAACCATTCCATTATGGAAATGCTGTCGATTGGTATAGAGCTGTTTAACTCATCTGCTTCCCTCTAAGTAAAAATGGTGGGCATAAGCAATTGAAATAAACGTAACTTTGCCCTCGGTAAGAGGTATCTTACCGGGTGGACATCTTGCGAAGAAGGAAATAAAAAAGGACGGTTATGGATGCAGACAAACGTGCGCTTAAGCTGGACAATGTCGTGATTCGTTTTTCGGGCGACTCCGGCGATGGTATGCAGTTGACAGGCACGCTATTTTCGGACACATCGGCGCTTTTAGGCAACGGTGTGAGTACGTTCCCTGATTATCCCGCGGAGATACGTGCGCCGCAGGGTTCGATAGGAGGCGTTTCTGGTTTTCAGGTGCACATCGGCAGCGGTGAGGTAAATACTCCCGGGGACTATTGTGATGTTCTCGTGGCGATGAATCCCGCGGCCCTTAAGGCGAATGCCAAGTGGATGAAGGTGGGCGGCACTATCCTTATCGATGTCGATCAGTTTGTGCCAAAGTGGTTGGAAAAGGCGGGCTTTACAACTGACGATCCGGTCTCCGAGTTGAAGCTACAGGACTATAATGTGGTGTTTGTCAACATGACGGAGCTCACTAAGGAGAGCCTTAAGGATTCCGGGCTTGATGCCAAGAGCATCGTGCGGTGTAAGAATATGTTCGCCTTGGGGATGCTGTTCCACATGTTCGATCGGCCTATGGACCATTCCTACAAGTATATCGACACCAAGTTTAAGAAGAAGCCGGAGCTTATCGCGGCGAATCGCAAGGTCTTGCAGGATGGCTTTAACTACGCGGCGAACATTCAGGCTCTGGCAAACACCTATGAGGTGCCCCGCACGGAGGTGAGCGAGCATGGGCTCTACCGCAACATTAGCGGTAATGTCGCCACTGCCTGGGGGTTAATCGCGGCAGCTGAAAAGGCGAAGCTGCCGCTCTTTTGCGGTTCTTACCCTATTACTCCCGCTACAGACATCCTCGTTGAGCTTGCGAAGCGGAAGGATCTCGGGGTTAAAACGTTGCAGGCGGAAGATGAAATCGCGGGCATCTGCACGGCGATAGGTGCGGCCTACGCTGGCAATTTCGCCGTGACAACGACCTCCGGCCCGGGCATCGCGCTTAAAAGTGAGGCCATGGGGCTTGCCGTCATGACGGAGCTCCCGTTGGTGATTGTCAATGTGCAGCGGGGAGGCCCCTCCACCGGGTTACCGACAAAAACGGAGCAGGCCGACCTCTTTCAGGTTCTCTATGGCCGTAATGGGGAGAGCCCCATGGTTGTGGTGGCGGCGAAGAGCCCCAGCGATTGCTTCGACATGGCATTCCAAGCCGGGCGAATAGCTTTGGAGAGGATGACCCCTGTCGTGTTGCTCACCGATGGTTTTATCGCCAACGGTTCGCAGCCGTGGAAAATTCCTTCCATGAAGGATTATCCTGAAATTCATCCTCCCTTTGCCTCTCCGAACGCGGATGGAAGCCGTTTTATGCCGTACGCCAGAAATGAGAACCTCGCGAGGGGATGGGCTTGGCCTGGCATTAAGGGCCTTGAAAATCGTATCGGTGGGCTTGAAAAGCACGAGCTGAAGGGTGCAATCTCCACCGACCCGCTCAACCATGAAAAAATGGTGTTGACCCGTAGGGCAAAGGTTGCGGCGGTCGCGAATATGATTCCCAACCAGGAGGTGATAGGCGATTTGGAGGGCGATTTGCTCATTGTTAGCTGGGGAGGTACGTATGGGCATACCCTGTCTGCCACGCGGGCGTTGCGCAAGGAGGGAAAGCGTGTCTCTCTATGCCACATTTCCTACATCAATCCGTTGCCAAAGAATCTTGCCCAAATCTTTTCTCGGTTTAGCAAGATCTTGGTGTGCGAGTTGAACTTGGGGATGATGGCTAACTATTTGCGGATGAACCTCCAGCAGTTTACATACAACCAGTTGAATAAGGTGCAGGGTCAGCCGTTCATCGTTGCCGAAATTGTTGAGAAAGCTAACGAGCTGTTGAAGAGTAAGTAGGAAAGGGAGAAGCAATGTCAAATACAAAATATACAGCAGCAGACTTCAAGAGCGATCAAGAGGTTCGGTGGTGTCCGGGATGTGGTGATCATGCTATCCTGGCCGCGGTGCAGAAGGCTATGCCTCGCGTGGCCGAGGAGTTGCACTACGAGAAGGAACGCTTTGCCATCATCTCTGGTATCGGGTGCTCGAGCCGTTTCCCATACTATATGGACACGTTTGGCTTCCATACCATCCATGGTCGTGCCACAGCGATTTCTACCGGCGCTAAGGTGGCCAATCCGAGGCTTAGCGTGTGGCAGATGACGGGTGATGGTGATGCCCTTGCCATTGGAGGTAACCATTTCATCCACGCTATACGGCGCAATATCGATATAAATATCGTGCTCTTCAATAACGAGATTTATGGTTTGACGAAAGGGCAATATAGCCCTACCTCTAAGCTCGGCGCGGTGACAAAAACTTCGCCGTACGGAACGGTTGAGCAGCCTTTCCTCCCCGGGGAGTTGGTTCTAGGGGCTCGTGGTAAGTTCTTCGCCCGATCGCTCGATGTGGAAATCAACCTCACAACGGAGGTACTCGTGGAGGCAGCGAAGCATGATGGAACGTCGGTAGTGGAGGTATTGCAGAACTGCGTCATATTCAATAATGGTGCGCACGCGGCGATTACGGATGCGGCCACGAGGGCCGATCGGGTAATATACCTTAAGCAGGGTGAACCCATGATTTTCGGGAAGAACCGCGATAAGGGGCTTGTCCTCGATGGCTTCAAGCTGAAGGCGGTAGAGCTAGGGAAAGATGGCTACACAGAGGAGAACATCCTGAAGCATGACGCTACAGAGGAGAATCCAGGCTTGCACATGCTTCTGGTAAACATGGCTTATCCGCAGCTCCCGGTGGCGTTAGGTGTGATTCGCAACGTGCCATTCCCTACGTACGATGACCTCGTGCGCGATCAGGTGATTGACATTCAGCAGAAGGGGCAGTACCACTGCATGGAGGATTTGCTGCATAGCGGTGAGACCTACGAGCTCTAGCCCCTCCGTTAGGAGATGAAATGCCGCCCGCCCGACCGTAAGGTCAGGGCGGGCGGTTCTTTTGGAGAAACTTTTGCAAAGGCTCAATCTGCTGTTATGTTGAGGAGTGTGATTGTCGGATGATGGGTGGATGGCATCGCTTCGCATCCTTTTTCCTGCCTACTATATCCCGCCTAGGCCATGCGCCGGCCCTTCGTTCTCTCCGAGCTTTCTATATTAGCGATGTTGCTACTACGGAGCAGTTAGGAATGGTACGTCGTCTAGTTTTATCCCATGGTGCTCTATTCAAAAGGCAGGTAGAGGAAATCCTTCCTCTACCTGCCTTTTGGGTTCGCTAGCTACTATCTTCTCCTTACTTGTCCCAATCGAAGCGAACCCCTACATGTAGAAATGCCAGGGCTTGATCCCTTATGCCGCTTCGAATCGAAAGCCCGGTGTTGAACCGCTTGTAGGAGTATTCTATCCCTAGAATCCCCTGGAAGTCCAGAAATACGTTCGGTTGTGAGGAGGCTGCTACGATTTGTGAGCCTATGGGTCCCCCGAACATACCCGCACTGCCATGCACCCCGATGTACCAGGAGAAGTCGTGTTTCTGATTGCGGATAATGGAGGGCTGCCAGTAGGCCGATAGGCCTGCAATCTGGGTGTAGCCCAGCTCGAGCACTGCCCCTAGCTCCTTGTATCGTATTTTCGCCCGAAGGCCAACGGTGCTTGTGAGCATCCCGGCTCCCCATGTGGCATCGATTCCCCAGTAGCTCTTGGGGCGAATGCTCTTTTCCGGTTCGGGCGTTGATGTTGGTGCTGAAGGCGCGTCGTAGCAATCGAGAACCCATTGGAGCCAACCTTGGTTGCCTACTGCTGTGGTGCAGGAAAGCGTCTGCGTATTGCTCACCAGGCTATTGGCAATTTCTTGAAATGCATCCTGCACGGCGTCTATATTCTCCGATTTGACATAGTAGTCATCGTTCGATGCTAGCTGCTGCAATGCCCTATGAAACTCGTACTCATTGTTAATGTCGTTCCCTTTTACACCGACCACGTAGCTCTCCAGCCGTTTGCCGTAGAAGCCAGCTTTCAGCTTTCGTTTCACGGCCTCTAGACACTTCTGACCGCCTATGCCGTCTATACGTGATGCGTTGTCCTGCCCATCCGTGAATGTCACCATGTAGAGACCATTAAAAAAGCTTGGTGATTTTAGCGTCTCGGTGTAGTACTTCGTCGCAATGTCGTACCCCGTATTGATGGCTTGATATATCGCCGTGTTGTTGCTTTGCCCAAGATTGTCGATGAAGCTAATGATTCGCTCTGCGCTGTTGCTGGTTAGTGGAACGGGCGACAGCTGGTTCTTATTGATGAAGCCCTGGCTGGCAAAACCTATAAACCCAAGGTGTATGTTTCCATCGGTGCTCGCCTGGGCAAGCGTACGGATGAAATTCTTGGCGGCATTTTTCACTTTCACGAAATCGCGGCCGAGCGACTCGGAGCAGTCGAGCTGGAGCATAACAATTATGGAGCTGACGCTTGTGCGGCTCTGCTGTTTCTGCTTGAATTCGGATTCCGACTGCCATTCGTTTTTTCCCCCATCGTCCCGAATCTTGAATAGCTTTTGGTTCAGGCTTGATAGGCGGCAGGGTAAAGTTATGTTGTCGAACCGAAAGGTCACGCTGCTTTCGTCCTCATCGTATGTACCCACAATCTGCGATGGGGTTTGCGTCATGCTTATTCCCCCTTCAAAGTGAATATCTGATAGGATGAATTTCCCATTCTCTTCACGGTAACGCCCGGTGATGGTGTGCTTTCCCTTCGATTTAGGCAGGCTTTTATAGGTGTTGTAATTCTGGGCGTCCGCTGTGCGCAGCAGACCAATCGTGAGGAGGAGGCTGATTGCAGCCATCTGTAGCCAATTATAAAATGTTTTGATTCCCATTGCTCCTTTGTACTCCTATGTTGTGCGGTGCTGCTACGCTTCGGATGTGTCCTCTGCGTGAGACACCCTATTATTTGTTCTTTGGTAAAAAATGGTAGAAACGCTATGCTTCTAACGTCTTTAGTTTTGCAGCATTTTACTCCCCCCACACGAAGGCTATACCGCCCGCGGCTTGTGTCTTGCCGCCGGTGCTTTCTTCTGCCTGAGAGGGTAACGCTTACTCTGCCTTATCTGCCGTTGTAGGTGCTACCCGGTTCTCGCGATTCGCTCCCTTTGCGGTGGGCCGTTACCTCCCCCTGCGGTTGCTTTGGGCTTTGCCATTAGCGCCCTTAAACGTATGTACCCCATCAGATGTCCTCCTTTTTTGTTTAAAACTAAAGATGTTGAGTCGATTGATGGAGCAAAGGTATGGAGAAGTTATATAAAAAAAAGCTTTACTGTTTTAGAATGGGCGATTGGTCCAAACATCTGCTCTAAGGGATGTATGGCAGAATTTTTCTAATGTTGCGTGGTGGGTGCGGCATTTGGGGCGATGCGGGGTGGCTAGGTACCGATGTAGGCCTCCTTCGCCTCCCATGCAGATGCTGCGCGTTTTGTTATCCCATTGCTGATTGCAGGTAAAGGAAATGCGTGCGGCGTTTTTTTTTAACGAATCCGAGAAGGGAAGATAAGCATCGTTTTAAAATCTGCGGTTGGTCGCGGGGTCTTAATCGATGTTTCGAAATCGGTGTTGGGCAGAAATCATGCGCGTGCGCTCCTTGGCGTACTTCCGTGCTGTCACGCTGGAAGCGTTTGACTTGGAACGGTACGTTCTGGTAGATTTGAGCGGCAGCAATAGGGTGGTTACAAGCGTTGGTAAATGGGTATATGGAAATTGGTTTTAGCGCGGTGCGCGTCCAGGCTATGCGCGCATCTATGCGGAGAGGGTGAAAGGGATTTATCGGGTACGTGGGGCGTAGCGCTAGCCGGTTGGTATGCCCCCCTATCAACTTTTTTAAGGGCTAGGCTAGCCTTAAAATAATACGTACCTTTACGGCGTGAAATGGCGATGCGATGTCGCTAAAAGTGCGAATAATGTAAAAAACGTTTACGAGCGATGAGTACAACAACTACAGGAAGTGTAACCACTTCGCTGCGCGACAATCCGGCCGTGCGCTGGGCAGCTTTGCTGCTGCTCGCGCTGGCTATGTTTTGTTCCTATATATTCATGGATATCCTCTCCCCGGTGAAGGAGCTGCTGGAGCAAACGAGGGGATGGGATTCGGATAC
The DNA here is from genome assembly GCA_013333195.2 of Bacteroidia bacterium. Taxonomy (GTDB): domain Bacteria; phylum Bacteroidota; class Bacteroidia; order Bacteroidales; family CAJPTX01; genus Bacteroides_D. The sequence goes on along the minus strand of JABCPG020000078.1, from coordinate 2,222 downwards.
CTTTGGCACCTACGCGGGGGCAGAGACATTCCTGAATGTCTTCATTTTCTTCCTAATCTTCGCGGGGATAATCCTCGATAAGATGGGGGTGCGCTTCACGGCGTTGCTTTCGGGGGGCGTGATGCTTATGGGTGCTGCAATCAACTGGTACGCGGTGACGGATGCGTTTGCCGGCTCTGGGTTGAACACGTGGTTTACCGACCACCTGAATTATGTCCCGGGGCTCCACGAGCTAGGGGTTTCTCCATTTACAGCAACGATGCCAGCGTCAGCGAAGTTCGCCGCGCTCGGATTCATGATTTTTGGTTGCGGCGCGGAGATGGCGGGGATCACCGTGTCGCGGGGCATTGTGAAGTGGTTCAAAGGGAAAGAGATGGCGCTGGCCATGGGGTCTGAAATGGCGTTGGCGCGCCTGGGGGTGGCTACGGTGATGATTTTCTCACCCTTCTTTGCGAAGCTCGGCGGTGACATTCAGGTATCAAGGGCTGTGGCCTTTGGCTTTGTGATGCTCTGCATTGCTATGATGATGTTTGTGGTCTACTTCTTCATGGATCGTAAGCTTGATGCCCAAACGGGCGAGGCGGAGGAGAAGGACGACCCATTCAGGATTTCCGATCTTGGGAAGGTCCTCTCGAGCGGTGTCTTTTGGGTGGTGGCTTTGCTGTGCGTGCTTTACTACAGCGCGATTTTCCCCTTTCAAAAGTACGCAGTGAATATGCTGCAGTGCAACATTGCGTTTGAAACTTTGCCAGAGGATTCGTTTTGGCATAGCACCACGGTGACGGTTCTGCAGTATCTGGTGATGTTGGTAGTGGCGGTAACGGCGTTCATGAGCAATTTCGCGAAGAGAAAAGATCTTTCGATCCTCTACCTCTGCATTGCGGTGGTGGGGTTGATTGGCTACTGCGTAATGGCCTACGAGCGGCAGTCGGCGGAATCGATATTCGCTGTGTTCCCCTTGCTGGCGGTGGGGATAACCCCCATTCTGGGCAACTACCTCGACAATAAGGGTAAGGGTGCCACGATGCTCATCTTTGGTTCCTTGCTCCTGATTATCTGCCATTTGACGTTCGCTTTTGTGCTGCCGCAATTTAAAGGAAATAACGTCGGCGGCGTGATTGTGGCGTTTGCGACCATTCTGGTGCTGGGCGCATCATTCTCATTGGTGCCCGCGGCGCTTTGGCCGAGCGTGCCGAAGCTCGTGGATAGCAAGGTGATTGGGTCGGCCTACGCGCTGATATTTTGGATCCAGAATATTGGGCTATGGCTTTTCCCGCTTTTGATTGGAAAGATTCTCACGGCAACGAACCAGGACATCGCTAAGGCTGTGGCGGATGGTACGATGAGGCCTGAGGATGCGTCCGTGTCGTACGATTACACCTACGCACTTGCGATGCTTGCCGTGCTTGGGGTCTGCGCGTTGCTTTTTGGCTTTGTGCTGAAGGCTATCGATAAAAAGCGCGGCTACGGTCTAGAGCTCCCGAATAAGGAGTAGGGCTATATACTGAAAGAGACGCAGAGCGGTGCTACCCAAAGCGGGTAGCACCGCTTTTTTCATGCCTATCGAAAGGGGTGTGGGAATGTGGCCGAAATCGTTCCGATCCCCTTTTGGCGCGGGGCGTACCAAACTGCCACCCCCTTCGCATCAAAGTTGGATTTCTCCAGAGAAATCCAACTTTGATGCGAAGGGGACCCGAACTTGGTGGGCGATGGGGGTGGAGTTGTTTCGCCCCGATGGAATGGAAGGAAGGCTGGTAGTTCGTTTTTTTAGCGGTGCAGACAGCTGCGTGGAACCGACAAATCGCGTACATTGCCTGCATTCTTCGCTTCCAGTCCGGCATGAGTTTTCGCCGAAATGTGTCGTCCCGCCCGCAGGATGGTCTTTCAATGGTCAGCGTCTGTGGGTTTTCGGATCTTTACCCAAGGGCGGGACAGTTTGAAAGACTGACTCTGGCGGCCGATAGAATCGCGGCGCCTTCTGCCCCACCGCCGTTAAGAACTTTTTTGTACCTTTACCCTGCAAAAGGCGCGGGGAGGGCAAAGGCATGGATCAGATGATAACGTACCCGATCGGGGAGGCAAGCTTTAAGAATCTGCGGGCGGATGGGGCCGTCTACGTGGATAAGACGGCGCTGATTTACCAGCTGGTGAAGCAGGGGCGGTACTACTTCCTGAGCCGCCCGCGGCGGTTCGGGAAGAGCCTGCTGGTCTCCACGCTGGAG
>JABCPG020000077.1 GCA_013333195.2 Bacteroidia bacterium | reverse complement strand
GGCACCAGGGGCGGCAGTCCTATGCCCAGATTCACCACATCGCCATCCTTGAGCTCGCGCGCCACCCGCCGGGCTATCGTCTCTCGCACCTGCTGTTTATCCATCGCAACTTTCTCCTTATGGTTATTTTTCGTATTCCTCTCCCTACCGAACGGCCAACGCGCCTACCCGCGCAGCCCGCGAATGCCGGCCTGCTCGCGGCGCGCCAGCTCTTGCACTATGTACGACGCCACGTCGTCAGCATACGTATTCGCCCCAAAGCCCGCGTCGTAGCCCAGCTCCTTGGCCAGCTCATGCGTTATGCGAGGGCCACCGCACACCAAAATCACCTTGTCCCGAATCCCTTCCGCCTCCAGCATCTCCACCAGCTCCGTCATGTTCTTTATGTGCACATCCTTCTGCGTCACCGTCTGCGACACCAGCAGCGCGTCCGCCTTAAGCTCCAGCGCCTTCGCGATAAACTCCTCGTTGAGCACCTGGCTCCCCATATTCAGCGCGTCGATCCTCTCGTACCGCTCCAGCCCGTAGTGCCCCGCAAAACCCTTCATGTTCATAATCGCGTCGATGCCCACCGGGTGCGCGTCCGTCCCCGTGCTCGCCCCCACCACCACCACATTACGGCCGAAATGCTCGTCGATGAATCGGTCGGTCTCCTCCATCGACCACACCGTGGACTCCACCTTCGGCACGTAGATATCCTGGTAGTTCACCGTGTGGGTGCAGCTACCGTAGCAGTTGAAAAACGTGAACCCCTCCGTCAGCTCCTTGCTGAAAACCACCATGGGATTCGTAAGCCCCATCTCCTTAAGCAGCATTTTCGCCGCCTCCTCCGCCTCGGCCCCCGGGGGCACCGGCAACGTGAAGCTTATCTGCATCTTCCCGTCGTTCATCGTGTCGCCGTAAGGCTTCACCTTGGAGAGGTCAAGGGTCCTGTCAAAATCCTTCTCCTCCATTGAGTACAATCCACCGCTCATCGCCTATCGCTCCTCTAATATTTTACCCCTTTTCTTGCTAACGTCCTTTTCCACCGGTACCCCGCGGCGCTACGCCCTGTTCTTCATCAACTCTATGAATGGGTTATAGTACTCCGCGCCCTTAAGCGCCACGCCCGCGAGGCCCTTACCCCCATCGCGCGGCCGCTTCACATCGCCGAATTTCCCCTTCTCCAACGCCGTGAACAGCCCTTCCCCCACCAGCTCCTCCAGCAGCGCGATGGTCTTATCGAGTACCTCCCGCGCGCGCGTCTGCATTATCCCCCCCTCCTTGAACTCCACGTCATCCCCGATGGAGTGCATATTGTTGAAAATGTAGCGGGCATTCTCTATCGAAAGGTAGCGGTCCGACATGAATGGCGTGTGGATTGCCTCGGTGGGCATACCCAGCAGCTGCAGCCCCTGATGGGTCCAAATGCCAATAATGTTGAACAGCGCGTCCTGCAAATGGCCGCGGAATATATTGCCCGTCATGAACTTCGTGGGCGGCATATACTTAAGCGGCGCCTTCGGGAAGATCTCTCGGGTCATAGTGGCCTGCGCCAGCTCGAAGAGGAATCCATCCTTAAGCATGGGGTCCATCTCGAAGGCGTGGCCCAGCCCCTGCTGCTCCTCCGGCAGCGCCGCCGAGAGCGCCAGCTGCTCGTTGATAAAGTCGGAGGCCAACACGGTGTGCGCCTCCTCCACGGCGTCGGCCGTGGTGAGGTAATTATCCTCGCCCGTGTTGATAATCACCCCCGCGTAGCCGTTGATCACCCGCGACATGTACTGGTCCACCAGCGTGCGCTGCATGTTAATATCGCGGAAGAGTATGCCGTAGAGCGCATCGTTAAGCATAACGTCAAGCCCCTCAAACGCACCCATCACCGCGATTTCCGGCATGCAAAGCCCCGAGCAGTAGTTGCAGAGACGTATGTAGCGATGCACCTCCTCGCCCACCTCGTCGAGCGCCTTGCGCATAATTCTAAAATTTTCTTGCGTGGCGAACGTCCCCCCAAAGCCCTCCGTGGTGGCGCCGTAGGGCACGGAGTCGAGCAGGCTCTGCCCCGTCGTGCGGATCACCGCGATGATATCAGCGCCCTGCCGCGCGCAGGCCTGCGCCTGCACCACATCCTCGTAGATGTTCCCGGTGGCCACGATGACGTAAAGGTAAGGCCGAGGCCCCTCCCCGAGCGTCCGAAGGTACTCTTCGCGCCGAGCGCGCCGCGCCTTAATCCTATCCAGACTCGCGCTAACGTAGGGGGCAAGGACCCTCTCGCGCTCCGCCGGCGACAGGAATGGGAAACTCGTGAGGTCGAGCTGCTCGCTCGCCACCCGCTCCGCGAGCCGCTGAGGGGTATCCCCGGTGGCCGCCACCGCGTTGGCGAGGAAGAAGAGAACCCCGCGCGATAGAGCACCCTTCGCCTGAATCGAATCAACCACCACATTGGGTAGCGGGACATCGTTGCCATCCACATTGTCGATACCCATCAACCGAGCCAACGTCCGCTCCACGGCCACCGTGGTGTACTGCTCTACGAACTGCTGCACGTCATCGGCAATCCTCTTCGCCAAACCCCGCGCGTAGTCCACCTTTTTAAAATCAATCCCG